>SLIE01000483.1 GCA_007135795.1 Desulfobacterales bacterium | reverse complement strand
TGGGGTGAACAGGCGGAAAAGTATCTGAGCTGGGATCAGAAATGGGATTCAGTCCTCGATTATGATTTCAGTGAGGCGAAAATTGAATGGTTCAAGAATGGGAAGCTGAACGCGTCTTATAATTGTCTCGACCGGCACATGGAGACGATTCCGGACAAAATTGCCTATTACTGGGAAGGTGATGATCCAAAAGAGAGCATGAGCGTTACCTATAAAGAGCTCTACTCCAAGGTCAACCGTTTCGCACAAGTCCTGAAATCGAATGGCGTAAAAAAAGGCGATCGGATACTTATTTACATGCCGATGGTCATCGAACTCCCGGTGGCGATGCTTGCCTGCGTTCGCCTCGGAGCGCTTCACTCCATCGTTTTCGGCGGCTTTTCAGCAGATGCGATAGCCAACCGTATCAAGGACTCAGGCGCCCGGATGGTCATCACGTCAGATGGGGGTTACCGTGCGGGCAAACCCATACCCCTGAAAAAAAATGTGGACACGGCGCTTGAAAAATGTCCTGAAGTGGAAAAGGTGATTGTTTTCAACCGAACCAATTCCGGCATCCAGCTCAACCCTGAAAAGGAAATCTGGTGGCATGAAGCAATGGACGCGGTTCCCGAAGATACGTATATCAAACCCGAACCAATGGACGCGGAGGATCCCCTCTTTATTCTTTACACCAGTGGCAGCACCGGCATGCCCAAAGGCGTTGTCCATACTCACGGCGGGTATCTGCTTCACACAGCCATGAGTGTTCGATTGATTTTTGATCTCAAGGACGATGAACTCTTCTGGTGCACCGCGGATATCGGCTGGATTACCGGCCACAGTTATATTGTATATGGCCCATTGGTCAACGGGTTGTCCGGTGTGATGTTCGAAGGGGTTCCCAGTTATCCGGATTTTAACCGGTTCTGGTCAATCGTAGAAAAATACAAGGTAAATAAATTCTATACCGCGCCCACCGCCATAAGGGCCCTGGCCAGAGAAGGGGATCACCATGTGAAGAAGCATGATCTGTCTTCTCTTACGCTCCTGGGCACTGTTGGTGAGCCGATCAACCCGGAAGCCTGGCGGTGGTATTACAAGAATGTGGGGGGGAGCAGGTGCCCGGTTGTCGATACATGGTGGCAGACGGAAACCGGTGGTATCATGATGACCCCACTCCCCGGGGTAGGTCCCAATAAGCCCGGGTCCTGCCAGTTTCCATTCTTCGGGATAGAGCCGGTCATCATCGACGATACGGGTCAACCGGTACGGTATCCAAACGAGGAAGGCTTTCTTTGTATCAAAAAACCCTGGCCCGGTATGGCGCGAACCGTTTACGGAAACCATGAACGTTTCCGTGAGACGTATTTCAGTCAGGCGCCCGGCATGTATTTTACCGGTGATGCCGCAAGGTGTGACGAAGATGGGTATTACTGGATTATCGGCAGAATCGATGATGTATTGAACGTATCGGGGCATCGCCTGGGCACGGCCGAGCTGGAATCAGCGCTGGTATTGCACAAGGATGTCGCCGAAGCGGCGGTTGTCGGCTTTCCCCACGAAATCAAGGGACAGGGGATCTATGCGTTTGTAATTCTTAAAAGTGGTATCGAGTTTTCCGACGCACTGAGAAAGGAACTCATCGCACAAGTCAGAAAAGAAATTGGTCCCATTGCCACGCCGGATGTGATCCAGTTCACCGATGGTCTTCCCAAGACTCGAAGCGGCAAGATCATGCGCCGGATTCTCAAGAAAATAGCTGCCGGCAAAACCGATGAATTGGGTGATACATCCACCATAGCGGATGAAACCGTCATTGACAAGTTGATTGAAAATCGGATAGAGGTTGCTGCAAATTAATCTGATCCATACTGAAAGCGTGCCGGGATGGACCGGGTTTTAAAACACTCGGTCCACACCCCGTCACTTCCATCCCGATAAAACGTATTCTGATAGGGATAAGCTCTAATAAGAGGAGTATAATCATGTCATCGGATGTTTCATATAACAAAGGATGGATCGTGACATTTGCCGGAACAGGTGTAAACCTGGCGTTAGGCATTCTTTACACGTGGAGTATCTTCAGATCCGAGATTCAGCGGAGCATTGTTGCCGGAGAAGGGGTTGGCGGGTTTAACTGGAACCTTGCCGCCGTAAACGATCCCTATGCGCTTTGCTGCCTTGTTTTCGCATTTTTTATGATCCCTGCGGGAAAATTTCAGGACAAACTCGGGCCTCGATTGACCGCCGCCATCGGCGGCGTACTGGTTGGAATGGGATTTTTGCTGATATCCCAGTCAACCGAGTACTGGGTCTGGCTTCTGGGTTTTGGGGTAATGGTCGGGGCCGGGATCGGCTGTGGTTATTCCTCGGCAACACCTGCCGCCATCAAATGGTTTCCCGCTGCAAAAACAGGGCTTGTGGCCGGTTTGGTGGTTTCAGGATTCGGGCTTGCGCCCGCCTACATCTCCCCTTTAGCCAATTCCCTGATCGCAAACTATGGACTGGTCCAGACCATGCAGATTTTCGGGGTTGCGTTTTTCTTTGTCGTGATTCTTTTGTC
>SLIE01000172.1 GCA_007135795.1 Desulfobacterales bacterium | reverse complement strand
GCAAGTTTTTCCGCAAAAGACATTCCGAACATAATGTAGAATTTTACAAATTAACGTAAATCCTCTCGTAAAAATTGCAAAAATATGCAAAACTGATTGAATTTGACGTTTTATCAAATATTTAGATTTAAGATGATCAGCAACAGGCTATGAGTTTTTGTTGCTCGTAGAATTCGCTTGTATTTATAAATCCTTTTTTTTATCCTTAAACTAGTTATACTTTGCAATTTCGTAAAGCGCCACAATCAGACGACTTTGTAAAAAGTCCCAATATGCAAGGATGGCTAAGGATAAGGCCCATAACCATTACTCGCATGGTAATGTATAATACCGGATAATGATTGAAAATGTTGACCTATAAAATGATACTGTATTGCATCCACAATTGGTCTGCCCCAGCCGTCAGAGTTGGCTGCGCTTTGATTATTTTACTGACGTGTTTGTCCATAACCGGCGAGGTAGGAGCGCATCCCCATATATGGGTGAAATATTCTGTTCAGGTCCATTTTGAAGACCATGGGCTTGCCGGTTTCACCCAGCAATGGAAATTCGATGAGATGTTCAGCAATGAATTGATAACCATGCATAATCTAAGCAGGGAAGGCACTCTGAGTGCCGGCGAGGTAGCGGTTCTGCGACAAAACGCCTTTCAAAACCTGCGCGACTATAATTATTTCACATATATAAGTATTGACGGACAACCATTTGACGTACAGTACGTTACAGAATTCAATGCCTGGCTCGATGGTCACAACTTGGTGTACGAGTTTTTTGTCCCCTGTACCGTGGCTGCCATTAAAGCACCTAAATCCGTACAGTTGCTGGTATTTGATACGGAATTTTTTGTAGACGTCTCCATGGTAAATACCAACCCCGTACAAGTGAACAGCGTCCCCGGCGTTTCCTGGCATAAAGAAATAGAGCCTGATGATGCGTTCAGGTTTTTAGGGTTCCTTAAACCGCCGGTGTTAACGATCCAGTTCTGGAAGCAATGATGAAAAATCTGATCACAGGCATGTGCTTATTGGTTATGCTGGTTGTTTCCGTTCCGGGTCAGGAAGCACATGCTGCAAATCCTTTTTTCACTCAGGAATCCCCGCAGGAAGAAACGCCGGAGCAGGTCCGCCGCGACAACCGGTTACGGGCTATTCCCTATTTGCAAGAGATTGCTTCCCTGCAGCGGGATATCCGGGAAAAAATGACCGGCTTTGCCCGGGAAATTCAAAGTTCTCCTTCCGGGTCGGCCATGTTTAAACTTCTGGGATTGGCTCTGGTTTACGGGGTATTGCACGCCCTGGGACCCGGACATGGCAAATCCATTGTCTGCTCGTATTTTTTATCCAGGAAAGGGAGCTACCGTCAGGCAATTGTTTTCGGCAATTGTTTGTCCTTTGCCCATGTCATATCAGCCACGGTTATTGTTCTCCTGTTATCCCTTTTAGGCAGGCAAACCAATCTCTTCGAGTTTCACGATATCGAAAACCGGCTGGAAACATTGAGCTACCTCCTGATCGGCCTGATTGGGCTGTTCTTATTTTACAAGGTTGCCCGGGAACTCTATTCAGGCGTTTCGCACAATAATGAACAAAACGTCGCTGACGGTAAAAGTATGGCCGGGCTTTCTTTATCTGCGGGGCTGATCCCATGCCCGGGGGCGGCTATTATTCTGCTGTTTTCTTTGAGCCAGGATGTTTTATGGGCCGGATTGTTGGCCATGATTCCCCTGGCCGCAGGAATGGGGATGACGACATCGATCGTGGGCCTGGCCACTGTCGGTTCCAAAGCAGCGGCTTTGGGCGCAGTGCGCTCATACGATTTTCTTTTCAAGGTGCTATATACAATTCTGGCCTTGGCAGGGGTCTTGCTTATCAACGTTTTAGGGTGGGGGTTGTTTCTGCAGTCATTATAATTGAAGACTTTGTATGAGTTCATGAAGTATGAGTTAGAAATTATTTCCCTGGATCATTTTCGATAGGAGCCCTCAGGTGCGCCAAACAGAAATGTTCTGTTTGTGCGGCAAGGACTTGCAGGCAGGTAGGCGGGGGTGTTAACCGCTTACTTGATCCATTTCAGGATATCTGCTTTTTTTGGAATTTTTCCCACGGATTTGACTTTCCCATTTATCACTATGGCCGGGGTTCCGAACACGCCGTAGCTTGCAATTTTCATGACATCGGTCACTTTCTCCACATCGGCCGTCACACCGGCTTCGGATACGGTCTGTTCGACAAGTTCCGCGGTTTGAGTACATTTCGGGCAACCGGGACCCAGTATTTTAATTTCCATGATGAATCTCGTTATAAATATGAAGTTGCTATCATTCCACCCGGGAACTACGGCTGTTTTGTCTGGAGCAGATCTGTTCGCGGTTGATTTCATGCAGCCGGGCGCTCAACCGTGACACCTGCGGGTCATCCTCCAGCCAGTGCCTGAGATTCCCCAGCATATTGGCTGCATATGGACTGTCAGACCCATCCGAAAGTGTGTAATTAACCCAGAGGCCCTCTTTTCGATACGTTGCCAGTCCGGCCTCTTCAAGGATCTTTAAATGCTTG
>SLIE01000443.1 GCA_007135795.1 Desulfobacterales bacterium | reverse complement strand
CACCGACCAGATCGTGTTTCAACGAGAACTCAGTGAAATGGAAGCAGGGGGCAAACCCGCCCTCAAAGTGATTCACGTCCTGTCTGCTTCCGATGAAAACTGGCATGGCGAGCGCGGTCATATCAATGTCGACATGATCATGAAATATACCGGTCAGGATCTTGCCCGAAAGCTGTTTTTTATCTGCGGACCGCTCCCGTTGATTAACGGCATAACCGCCGGGCTCATGGAAAGAGGTGTCCCGCACCGACAGATCCGGATAGAAATTTTTACCCTGGTGGATTAGTACCGACTCCGGCGATCCTGGAGTCTTTCCCCCTGAAAAAGGAACCTGATCATGCGCACCGTTTACCTCAAACAAGCATCTTTTTCGACCATCACGTTTATTGTGGTTGCAATTATTGCCCTGGCAGGCATCCGTGCCCTGATGACAGGTGAAGTCCAGACGGATCGGGGCGCCCAGCTTTTCCAGGAACACGGGTGTGGCCGCTGCCACTACACCGACAGCACGGAGCCCCGCATGGGCCCCGGCCTGGCAGGCCTTTTCGAACAAGAAAGACTCCCGTACAGCGACAAGATGGTAACAGAGGAAAACGTCCGCGATCAACTCCTCGATCCCTATGCAACAATGCCCTCCTACGAAGACGACCTCACCGACGACGAAATCGACGCCATTATCGATTATTTAAAAACCCTCTGATTACTCCATCACACGCCTCCCCCTGCCCTTGACCTTTGCCCTTCCTATCCTTTCCCCTTCCCCTTTTGCCCTTTCCTTCCTCCATGAATATGTTTTTCCTTAGTATTAAATATATCAATTCCAAGAGGGAGACAGGCGATGCCGGTAAGCCGATTAGAAGCTGATAAAGTTTTTCATGCGTGCAACCTTGAACAGTTTACATTCAACACCACGGCGGACCTTGAGCCGATAGAAGAATTGAGTGAAGCCCTCGGACAACCGAGAGCCGTGGAATCCCTTCGGTTCGGTACCGGAATGGAACAACAGGGGTACAACATATTCGCCCTGGGACATCCCGGAACCGGGCGGCACCGGATGGTTGAGCAGGTACTCGATCGCCAGCTGAAGGACCTCCCCCCCCCGGATGACTGGTGCTATGTGAACAATTTCGACGATCAGTCCCGGCCCAAAAGTCTGCATTTTCCCGCAGGCAAAGGAATCCACTTCACAAAAGATATGGAAAAGATGATCAAGGATGCCCGAAACGCCCTGAAAGCAAGTTTTGAGAGCGAAGAATTCCAGCATCGTGTCCAGTCGGTGGAACAGGAACTGAAAGACCGGCAACAAAAGGCGTTCGAGGAGATGAGCGAGAAAGCAAAAGAAAAAGGGCTGACCATCCTGCGCACACCGAGCGGGCTTGCTTTTGTGCCGCTCAAAAAAGACGGCGAGATCATGCCGCCTGACGAATACCAGCAATTGTCGGAAGAAGACCGTCATCACTACGAAAAAGAAATCGAGGAACTTCAAGGTGAATCACAGAAGATCTTACAGAAAATTCCTCAATGGCAAAAAGAAATCAAGGATAAACTGGACGCGTTAAACAAAGAAATCACCGATTACTCGCTTTCACAACTCATCAATGGCGTTAAAGCCAAATACACTGATATTAAAGATGTTCCGGAACACCTGGATGCCATTAAAAAAGATATCCTGGACAATCTCCAGGCATTTCTCATGGGGGATCACCAGCAACAGATGGGGCAGATGGCAGCCCTGTTTCAGCAACAGCAGCAGCAGCAGTCAATCCCCACGGGCGAAGAGACCGACATGAACTCCCCCGCCATGAGGCGTTACAAGGTCAACCTGGTCGTCGACAACAGCAAACTGGAAGGTGCACCCGTCATATTTGAGGACAATCCCACGTACGCCAACCTGATCGGCAAAGTCGAGCACATGTCCCAGATGGGGGCGCTGATCACTGATTTCAACCTGATCAAGGCAGGATCGCTGCACCGGGCCAACGGCGGCGCCCTGATCATCGATGCCCGCAAGATCCTGACTCAACCGGGTGCCTGGGACGGGTTGAAACGGGCCCTTCACTCCGACTGCATCAAAATCGAGTCTCTGGCGGAAATGTACAGCCTTCTCAGCACGGTAATGCTCGAACCGGAACCAATTCCACTGAAAGTAAAGGTCATCATCATCGGCGAGCCGTTTATTTATTACCTGATTCAGCAGGTCGACCCGGAGTTTTCCCAACTTTTCAAGGTCGCGGCTGACTTCGATGTCCAGATGGAAAGAAATGAGAAAAATGAAGAGGTCTATGCAAGACTTCTGGGAAACATCGTCAAAAAAAAGAAACTGCTCGATTTCGACAAAGGAGCCGTCGGACGGATTATTGAACAGAGCTCCAGGTTGATGGGTGACGGGGAGCGCCTCAATATCAGAATCCGTGATGTAAACGACCTGATGATGGAGGCCGATTACTGGGCAAAGGAAAACAATAATGACATCGTGCAAACCGCGGATGTTCAGAAAGCTATCGATGCCAGAATTTTTCGCTCCGACCGGTTGCGTCAGCGAATTCAGGAAGAGAT
>SLIE01000428.1 GCA_007135795.1 Desulfobacterales bacterium | reverse complement strand
TTTACTTATACTGTTTTCCTTTGTGCATACTGTGGGGAAAAATATTTTGAGATAGCTTCTAAAATTAACCGAGATTCAATACTCCCCCGGGTGGTTTGCACCCCGTGGTCTTATGAATAATCGCACTCAATTCCTGCTTAAGGATGGAATAAGAAAAAAAGGTACACGCAATATCGTAATTATGTTCCACCATTCGATGGCACAGATCCGGACTTTCCAGAACACGCCGGGTCTCTTCCACGGCTTTTTCGGTTACATAACCGTCCAGTTCAATAACTGAAAACCCTTTTGGTTTGATATCGATCGCATAGATTGAGTAAGCATTGACCACGATTGGTTTTTTAAAATAAACCGCTTCCAGAAAAGCATTGCCGAACCCTTCGTAATTGGAAGGATAGGTGACAAGATCCGCATGGGGGTAGATATCGTTCAACGTGTATATTTTTCTTCCACCAGGTGTTCTGCCCCGGTGATCACCGATAACATCGGACACAAAAATCGTCTCCACATTAAGCAGCTTTGAATACTCCCGTATCCGTTGTTCGTATTGATACCCTTCATCCCCGGACGCGTGGGATATCACAAGCTTGGCTTTCATTTCAAGGCGGGAAACCAGTTCGATGGCATGCTCGATCCCTTTTCGTTTAACCACGCGGGTAGGCTGCAAAATAAAAAGCTCATCATCAGCAATGCCTAATGATTCCCGCACATCATCATTGTAACTGTCGTTCTCCTGTAAGGGCGGGTTTTCAAAGTCCATTACATTAGGGATTATCTTTGCGGCGATTCCGGTACGGAACCCAAGCTGGTTACATGCAACGGAACTGATCACCACATGCTCCATATCACGGAGATGCGGGGGAAATGCCATTTGAAGATAATCATTGACGGCATTTACCTGAAAACGCTGCCGCTCCCAGTAAAAATCATGATGATGGGCAATCGCCGGGATGTCGATTTCACACAAAAGCTCCGTAATGGCCAGGCCGAGAGGAATATTCAATGGGATTGCCAGAACATTTTGCAAAATCAGCAAATCAATATTGAACCGTTTCAGAAAATCATAGAGGTGCTGTTTTAAACGATCCTTTAAAATATGGATTCGTTCGGTTATATATCGGCCCCTGTACCTGAAACCGAATACATTATCGTAAACAAGTTTTATTTCCGGATGACGGAAATGAGCCTCTGGGACAATATATGAGACCTCGGCAGGTCGATCGAGCTCCCCGGCAAAAAAATAGGAATCAAACCCGTGCTCTTTAAATACGGCCACCCATTTTTCGGCTTCCAGAGAAACCCCATCTGTTCCCATCAAACGAGTGGATACAAACCCGGCGTTGTGATAGACATTGCATTTTGTACAATAAGCCACAGAAAACCATCCAATATAAATTCTATTTATATCCTGTATCGCCAGTCTTCCAGCTTTTGATCGGGGCTTTTAAAAACATAATACCTGATTTCAAAAATTAAAAACCCCGGAGGCAAACATTATCCAAAATTATAGCGTCTTCATCTTTCCAAACCATGTCCGCATCGTTCCAATCCTATACAAAACCCCTGGTTCCCGGATCTTATTGTTTCAAGAAAAAATACCCTTGACTTAAAATGGGATGAATGCCATTTTCCAACGATATTTTTGCAAGATAAGTATCAAAGGAGTAACCAGCCATGATCGATATCCAAGTCAACCTGCTGAAAAATCGTCTTTATATCACCTATAGCCCATACCCCGAAAATACCTTGGAGAATCAGATTGCCGCCATTACAAAAGCGGCGGAAAAACTCACGCCCGGTTTTACATGCATTACCCGCATAATTGACGTCGGAACAATCGACGAGCAAATCATGCAATTCATTCGAAAAGGCCGGAAACTCCTGGTGGAACGCGGCATGGCAGGGGTTGTGAGGGTCGGCGAATTCTCCCTGGAACAAGCCGCAACGGCCGGACTGATCCCATCGGAAGTGGCCACATACTACAGCAAATATCCCTGCCCCGTCTTCATCGCGGACACCTCTGAAAAAGCTGAAACCATACTTGATCTTTATGAAAAAGATCGGAAAAAAACGTAAAGGTTTTTTCTTTTTTCCCGTGTGTTTCCTGATCTCTGTGATTATTTGTTTGAGTATGACCCACAGGCTGTGACAGACGATTGTGGAGAAAAAATAAATTATCCATCCATTCAAACGGCAAATCGAGGTAATGACCATGAACACTGACTTCCAACCGGCATACCTTGAAACCCATGCCACCGGCAGCCTTGCAATAAAAGCACGGGAAGCGACCACCCGCCTTGAAGACTGCACGTTATGCCCGAGACAATGCCATGTCAACAGATTGGAAAATGAAACCGGAATCTGTAAAACCGGAAAACTCTCCCGGGTCTCATCCCTGCATGCACACTTCGGTGAAGAACCGCCCCTTGTGGGAACACACGGTTCCGGAACGATCTTTTTCACTTACTGCAGTCTGATGTGTAATTTCTGCCAGAACTGGGAGATCAGCCATCAGGGCTTGGGAGACGATGTATCCAGCAAGGATCTTGCCCATATGATGTTGAAACTTCAGGAGAGGGGGTGCCATAATATCAATTTTGTAACCCCGTCCCACGTCGTGCCGCAAATTCTTTCGGCAGTTGAAACAGCGGTTCAACAAGGGCTGAACATTCCCCTGGTATACAACAGCAGCGGGTACGACCGGACGGAAACATTAAAACTGCTCGATGGGGTCATCGATATCTACATGCCGGATTTTAAGTTCTGGAAATCAACGACTGCGGAGATGACCTGCAACGCCCCTGATTATCCGGAGGCAGCCCGAACCGCCATCGTTGAAATGCACCGGCAGGTCGGCGATCTTGTCACGGATGAAAAGGGTATCGCCCGGCGGGGTCTCATCCTCAGGCACCTTGTCATGCCGGACGATCTTGCCGGTACACGCGAGATCATGCGCTTCATCGCCGGAAACATTTCCCCGAACACCTATGTCAACCTGATGAGCCAATATCGTCCGTCAGGGGGGGCATGGAAAATCCCCGGGCTGGACCATCCCCTTACCGCCCCGGATTACCACCAGGCCATGCAGGCGGCACGGGAAGAAGGGATTGTCCGTTTCGCCCGATAGGCATAGCAACCCACTAAACATACGGAATAACCTACCTGCTTACGCCTGTTTCATGATTCATCCGAATGTAACATTCGGTTACAATTTTCAATATTCCCAACCCCAATGGAATTTTCAATTATGTGCGAACAATTGTTATGGGTGATATTTAGTGCCTTGACGAAAGCCAGGATTTTTCGTCAAGGTCAAGCACGGTGAAAATTTTAACCGCAGGAATACCGGGCGTATTTTGAGGATTAAAATTTGAGCCGGACGCAGAGATTGGCGAAAAAGAAGGTTTTCGTTCAGGCACTATTTATGATATGAAATGTTTCCGGCCATTTTATCTCACTTTAGAATCCGCCTTTTCCGCTTGACAAATCTTGCATTCCCTACTAAAAATTATTCTTTGATATGTAATAAAGTCTGGACCCGCCATATAAATTTGGCCCGTCGTACAAAATGACGCCCATCCAAACGACAATTATCGGAGATTAAGTACCCGAACCCCGGGAAATCACCATCCGGAAAAATATATACAGGCAAAGACACACAGCAGATAAATCGGATAAATAATACGGGACAGAAATATTAACCTGATTGAAAGGAGTCAAACATGTCACAACTTATACCCCCGCATGGAGGCAAAGGCCTCATCAACCGAATGCTCGAAGGCGCCGAACTGGAAGCCGAGAATAAAAAAGCCAAAGATCTTAAAAAAGTTGCCATGAGCCCCCGCGAACAAGGGGATCTTATCATGATCGGTACCGGCGGTTTTTCCCCGCTTGAAGGTTTCATGACAAAAGCCGACTGGGAAGGCGTCTGCAATAACTACTTGCTGGCTGACGGTACTTTCTGGCCGGTCCCGGTCACCTTGTCCGCAAGCAAGGAAGAAGTCGATACAATCAATGTTGGCGATGAAATCGCACTGGTTGCACCGGAAAACAATCTGATCATGGGCACCATGAAAGTTACTGAAATATTTGAAATGACGCCTGAGAACAAAAGGTTCGAGTGCGAAAAAACGTTCATGGGCGAAGGCACACCGACAAAAGAGGAATTCTGGAAAATCGCCGCCGAAGAACATCCCGGCGTTCAGATGGTCGAAACCCAAAAGCCTTTTAACCTGGCCGGCCCGATTAAACTGCTTTCCGAAGGTGAGTTCCCGACCAAGTACAAAGGGATTTACATGCGCCCGTCGGAAGCCAGAAAGATATTTGAAGAACGTGGATGGAAGAAAATTGCCGCCCTGCAACTTCGTAACCCCATGCACCGCTCCCATGAATACCTGGCCAAAATCGCAGTTGAAGTCTGTGACGGCGTGTTTATTCACTCCCTGGTCGGAAACCTGAAACCGGGTGACATCCCTGCCGAAGTCCGTGTAAAATGTATCGAAGTGCTTGTTCAGAACTATTTCGTTCCTGAAATGGTCGTTCAGGGCGGATACCCGCTTGACATGCGCTACGCAGGTCCCCGTGAAGCACTGTTGCATGCCACCTTCCGCCAGAACTACGGCGTCTCCCACATGATCATCGGACGGGACCATGCCGGCGTTGGTGATTTTTACGGCATGTTCGAGGCACAGACCATATTCGAAAACATCCCTTACCCGGAAGAAGAAGGAAAGGCATTGCTCTGCAAGCCCTTGAAGATTGACTGGACCTTCTACTGCAAAAAATGCGATGGCATGGCATCTTTGAAAACCTGCCCGCATGGGAAGGAAGACCGCGTACTATTGTCCGGTACGGTTCTCCGCAAAATGCTTTCCGAAGGTGGTCAGTTGCCTGATCACTTCGGTCGCGAAGAAGTACTCGATATCCTGCGTCTTTACTACCAGGGCATGACAGAGAAGATTGAAGTCAAGCTCCATGGCGCAGCAACCGGCGATTAATCCATACCCGGTATAAACGTCAGTCCCAAAGCCGCCCGGCACAATGCCGGGCGGCTTTTTTTTTATACTTTAATCCGCCGCATTTTTCCGGCCCACAATTCGTAATCACTTTCCGGAACAACCAGGGAAAGGGCACCGTACTGACCGGGATCATTGACGGGCGTCAACTCGATGGTCAGGGGCGGCTTCAAAATAGTGGAATCCCCGACAAGCCCCGCCGCAATGCGAGCAATCGCATCCACGTGCCAGGGATTGGCCATTGCCACGGTTTCACCGATTCCTATCCTTTGAAGACCGAACTGGTAAGCCACGGCAACCACACAATAGGCTGTTACATGCGCAGCAAGCGCGGCAACCCTTACTGCCATTCCGTCGGAGCTGTTTTTTGCATGCTTCATAACCATTTCCGCACTGATTTCAGCTGGTTTGAGCGTTGTTTTTTCGATATCCGGATGCGCTTCACCGCTGACAAGCCAAGCCAGCTGTTTTTCGATCTCTCCGAGCAATCCCCTTGACTGCAAAGACAAAAGCCTTTCACATGTCGCTGCAATACCCCTCCCGGACACATAATTCTCTGCACAGGGTGTGCTCCGACGCTTGTTGCATCCACAAGGCTGCCAAAGGGCTTCCGGCATCAACGGCACCGGTATGTGGCCAATTTCCGTGGTGGCAAAATATCCCGGCACCCCAAACCCGAAACCGGTTCCCAAAATGATATAGCCGGTCTCCCTGGCAGGAATTTCATTCACCGCCTGGTAATACATACCCTGCGCCGTGGCCGCGGCATTGCCATCGTTTGCAGCCACCACCTGCTCTTGCATCGACCCCACGACAATCCCGTACCTCCCGTCTTTATCCTGTTCGGCAAGACGAACCGGGGTGTTACCGCCGATCATCATGATTTTTCCGTCTTTTACCCAGGTTTTACCGCACAAACTCATCCCTTTTGCCAAAATCGGTCCTGCCCCCGCCTTATCCAGAAAATCGGCCTCGGTCTCCGACAGATAACGCGCCACACGCTTTTCCAGTGGAATATCATGCAATATGGTATCGATATACACGGGCGTTTCTTCCTGTTCCAGCGTTCCGGACATTATGCGGTAAGGACTGGGGTATGTTTTCTGATATACGAAATCTCCCTTGGCCGTGGCGAGGACATACGCAAGCTTGGTGCCGCCGAGATCCAGCCCGAGAAGAAACCGCTTATTCCTGATATTATTCATCCTGAAACCACCTTTGAAGAATTTACATCCACAACTTTAAAAATAGGACGAATAGCCCTCATTTTCAATGTTACGGTACTTTCCTGACTGAAACGGAGACAACGCATCCTTCCCCCCGATGATCGGAAAGCGGTTTTTAATTGACATGCAATTAGAATTCCAAGATACTATCAGGTACTAAAAACGCGTACATTCCGAATCACTTATATCTTTCATGCATTATCTCATGAAGATACTAAATCAACGACCCGGAAACTGCACGCCCATATTTTTTTATTTGCCAAAAACGAATCGAGGAGCACGGAAATGAAAAAACAAATTGTCACATACCTGCTTGTTGCAGCCTTTATGCTTTTTTCCACGGTCCCGGCCCTGGCCAAAACCACCTGGAATGCCAATTCAGTCTGGCCTCCCGGCAACCATCAGACACAAGCCCTTGAAGAATTTGCCGGATTGGTAAAAGACATGACCAACGGCGAACTGGAAATCCTTGTCAGCAGCGGAGGGGCTCTTGGCTTTCAGGGACCCGAATTGCTCGTGGTCGTCAGAGATAACATCGTACCCGTCTCAGACATGCTCATCAGTGGCGTTGCCGGACAGGAAGACATTTTCGGCGTAGTCACCCTGCCGTTTCTGGCCCATGATTTTGAAGAAGCCAGACTACTCAATGAAATCGCCCGCCCCCATTTCGACGAGGTGGCTGAAAAATGGAATCAGAAAATCCTCTATATATCGCCGTGGCCTGGCGCAGGTGTCTGGACCAAGCGCAAAATCGAATCCATCCAGGACATGCGGGGCCTCAAAGCCCGTACATATGATAAAAACGGCGCGCTTGTCATCGAAGCCACCGGAGGCACCCCCTACGCCCTGCCATTCAGCGAAGTTTATTCATCCCTTGCCACCGGAATGATCGATTCGGTCGTGACCTCAACCCCCACCGCTGTTGATGCCAATTTCTGGGAAGTGCTCGATTACTATCAGCCACTCAATATCACCATCGCCACCAACATGGTCAACGTGAACCTCAGGGCGTTCAACCGCCTTGATGAAAAAACCCAGCAGGCCCTGGTTGAAGCAGGAAAGCAAATGGAACAGATCATGTGGGACAAGGTGGCTGAACTGGATCGGGAAAAAGAAAACATTTCCAATGAAAAAGGGATCGAAACCATTGCCGTTTCAGACGAGTTAATGAATGCATTGACGGAAATCACCGCTGGTATTCGAAAAGAGTATCTCGACAGTGCCTCTCCGGAGTCCAGAAAAATCGTGGATACTTTCCTGGAAGAAGTCGGACGCAAATAGTCGTGCGGGATGCATCATACGTCTCATAATCGGTATCCAAAGGCTATTCAACGTTCCATATCATCCTGGTCGAGGCATGGTGGTTTTGTGTTACATGGATGAAATCGCTGCAACACCGTTGCCGGATCAGCTATTAAATCCCGTTTACCTGCAAATCCTACCAGGTTCATCTCCCCAGGCACAGGGGGGATGAACCTGACCGGGTCGCTACGTCTTTCCGGTCCGGGCACAATTATTCAACATGTTAGAAAGAAAACAAATGAGTCGATACATAAAGAAACTGATCAACGGCATCGATTTTCTGTCCGGAGTAGGCGGTTTTCTCACGGGTGTCATGATGTGCGCAGGCGTCGGGCTTATCGCAGCCGAAATTGTTTACAGGGGCGGGTTCAACAAAACCCTTTACGTGGCAGAGGAATATGCCGGATACCTGATGGCGATGCTGACGTTTTGCGCGCTGGGCTATACACTTCGGGAACGGGGCCATATCCGCATGACCTTTCTGCACAAGGTGATTACCGGCAGACCGAGAATTTATCTGGACATGATCTGCATCACCATTGGTTTTTGCTTCTGTCTGACACTGACTTATTATACCGCTATCTTCTTTTGGGACGCCTATGTTACCGGCGCCAGATCCATGCAGGTTTCCCGAACTCAGTTGGCCATACCCAAATTTTTTCTGCCGCTTGGCGCATCGATTCTGACCCTGCAATTCCTGAGTGAATTCCTGAAGAACATATTCATACTCCGCAATGACACGCAAGGGATCAACATCAAAGAGGAAGCCTCGAACCAGGGACGGTAGCCCGTGTTACAAAAAAAACATTTAAACGTCTTGATACAGGAGTAATCGTTTGGATCTGGCATCTGTTTCATTAACCATTTTAATCCTGATGATCATTCTCCTCGGGGGGAGTGTCTGGATCGGGATATCCCTTTTTCTGGTAGGATTCGGCAGTCTTTTCATTTTTACCGAGGTTCCTTTCGGCCGGCTTCTGAGCAATATTGTCTGGAACAGTACCAATGGATCGGCCATGATGGCACTCCCCATGTTCATATGGATGGGTGAGATTCTTTTCAGGAGCAGGATTTCCCAGAACCTGTTCAATGGCCTGACACCCTGGATGGATCGGATTCCGGGGCGGCTTTTGCATGTCAATATCTTCGCATGCACATTTTTCGCAGCTGTCAGCGGATCCTCGGCAGCCACCACCGCCACGGTCGGAAAAATTACCGTACCCGAACTCAAGGAACGCGGCTATCAACACCAGCTTTCCATCGGATCTCTTGCCGGAGCCGGTACGCTGGGCTTTCTGGTTCCACCCAGTATGATGATGCTTGTATATGGCATCATCGGCAATGTCAGCATCGGTCGGTTATTTATCGCCGGGATTCTGCCAGGCATCCTGATTGCAGCTCTCTTCAGCAGCTACATCTCCATTCGCTGCCTTTTGAATCCCTCACTTGCCCCTGCAAGAGCAGAGGCCTATTCATGGTTACAGAAATTGAAGGGGTTGAAAGATATTGCCCCGGTTGGTGTTCTCATCTTTGGTGTATTGGGCAGTCTTTACGCTGGCTGGGCCACACCCACGGAAGCGGGGGTTGTCGGCGTCATCGGTGCCTTGCTGTTCGCAGGGCTTACGGGAAGCATGAACAGCGGTGTGTTCATAGACAGCCTTAAAGGGGCAATCAAGACCTCCGCCATGATCATGCTCATTGTCATGGGGGCAGGGTATTTTTCCGTGGCCATCGGGTTCCTTGGGGTTACCCGGCAATTGACCATGTTCGTCGCAGATATGGGACTGTCTCCATATATGCTGATACTGATATTGACGCTTGTGTATCTTATTCTGGGTTGTCTTCTTGACGGGTTTTCCATGATCGTCATGACCACGCCGATTTTTCTGCCGCTGGTTACCTTTGTCGGCTTCGACCCGGTATGGTTCGGTATCTACATCGTACTTATGATCGAGTTGGCCCAGATCACCCCACCCGTCGGGTTTAACCTGTTCGTCATATCCGGGTTGACCAACGAGGATATTCTAACCATTGCCTGGGCTGCACTGCCATTCTTCCTATTGTTATGCGCGGCGACCGCCCTTGTAACGATTTTTCCGCAATTTGTACTTTTTCTCCCGAACATGATGTAAAAGACGGACAGAAAAAAACTCATGGAAAGACATAATCAAGGTTCATAAATGAAATACATTGATATCAATTGCGACATGGGAGAAAGTTTCGGTGCCTATACCATCGGCATGGACGCAGAAGTGATCCCCCTCATCACATCCGCAAATATCGCCTGCGGTTTTCATGCCGGCGATCCCATGGTTCTAAGAGAAACCGTCCGGATGGCTGCAAAAAACGGCGTTGGCATCGGCGCTCATCCGGGATTTCCGGATCTTATGGGGTTCGGCAGGCGGAAGATGGAATGCAGCCTGTCTGAGATCAGCAATTACCTGGTCTACCAGGTTGGCGCGATCCGGGGATTTTGCGATGTGGAAAATGTCCTGCTGCAGCACGTTAAACCCCATGGCGGCCTGTATAATATGGCGGCTGAAAACGAAGAGATCTTCAGAACCATTGCGGAATCAGTCGCCCTGATCGATCGGGATCTTCTCCTGGTCAGCCTGGCCGGCAAGAATGCCCCCCGGTTCCGGGAGATAGCCGAGAATGTCGGCATCCGGGTAATTTTCGAAGCATTCCCGGATCGGGCCTATACACCGAAGGGAACCCTGGCGCCACGCAGCAAT
>SLIE01000511.1 GCA_007135795.1 Desulfobacterales bacterium | reverse complement strand
TTAAGAAGATGTTTTCGCTTTATCTGTATGCTATTGCCACTTGAATTCGATACATTGGTAAAACTGCTGTTGGCGGTGGTACCGTATTGGCAGCAGCATTGACAATGTTTTTGGTCAGGGCCAGGATCCTGAACCCCCGGACAGTAAAAATATCGCGGCCCGGCTCCATAGGGCTTGACAAGCAGTATTCCACTTGTCATACATTTTATGTTAAATTAATAGTTTGTGTCAACCAATGGATCATGACGGGGAATAATGATACTCCATTGCCAGATACTGCGGACGATCTGGTAAATAGTGGTAATAAAAAGTCCGTAAATGTGCCATGATTATGAAAGGATAGGGATTCGTTTTAATCGTTTGAGATTGTGATGAATAGACAAATAACATGGTCCTCCATATATGAAAGTCAATAAAGCGGTTGCCACCTATCGGCGTTTGCGGAAAGGTGCCTTGTGGCGTCTGCTGGCTGCGGATACCGGTCCGGTGGTTATTGGTCTGCTGCAGAATAGCCTGATGAATGGCAATCGGAAGGTTCAGGCATCGATTCTTCACGAGAGGCTGGAAAAAGACATCGAGGAACTGCGAGCACAAGGGGAGTTGATGCCTCAGACAGCGCAGGGATATGTCGCCGACTGGTTAGCCAGCGGGTGGCTGATCCGGCGTTTTCCCGGAGGTGCCGCGGAAGAGGAATACGAACTTTCCGCGGCCGCCGCCGAGGCCATTCAAATCGCCAGAGGAATAGTCGAACCGCGTACAGCCGTCACCGGAAGCCGCCTTTCCATTGTTATCAGTCAGCTTATCCGCCTGGTGGAAGAAACCGATACTGATCCTGAAAGCCGGCTGCAATCCCTTCTGTCCGAGCGGGAGAGGATCGACCGGTCGATCGAGGATGTTCGCAAGGGGCGGTTCAAGGCGATACCCGAGGAGCAGGCCCTGGAACGGACCCGGGAGATTATCACCCTGGCAGGTGATCTGGTTGCCGATTTCAGGAGCGTTAGTGATGATTTCGAACAGCTGAATCGTGATCTGAGAGAGCAGATCATGGACGACAGTGGCAGCCGGGGGGATGTGCTTGAAAAACTCTTCGCCGGCATCGATGTTATCGCTGAAAGCGAATCCGGTCGAACGTTCAACGCATTTTGGCGTCTTTTGACCGATCCTGAACAAAACGCGGCTTTGGAAGAGGCGCTGGAAGAAATATTTGCCCGCGAATTCAGTGGTCGGCTGGGTTCGGAGGAGCGGCGTTTTCTTTTGCGCCTCATTCACAACCTGCTCGAACAGGGCGGCATGGTCCACGAAGTGCTTCAGCAGTTTTCCCGCAGCCTGAAGCAGTTTGTCCAGAGCCGCGAATACCTGGAACACAGGCGTATCAACCGGCTGATCAAGGACGCGCAGCGCGCAGCGTTAGGGCTTCGGGAGAATATCAAGGCAACGGAGAAACTCGGCTTTCAACTGGCGTTGACCACCTCCCACATCTGCTCGATCTCCCAGTGGTGTCTGTTTGATCCATCCCAAAACACCTTGGAAAAAGGTATGGCGATGGGTGATGCCCTTGAAATCGATATGGATACGGTCGCTGCCCTGGTGTCGCAGTCTGAAATCGATTTCCGGAGCCTGGAAAAAAACATTCGCGCTTGCCTGGATCAAAGTTCGCAGATCAGTATCGGAGGGGTTCTCGATCAGTTTCCTGCTGTCCAGGGGCTGGGGAGTGTCGTGGGGTATGTCGCCTTGGGCACCCGTCGGGGCATGCAAGTAAAACAGCGGACCGAAATGGTTTGCTGGCACGGGGGAGACGGGCAAAATCGCGGCGCCCGGATCCCCTTGATATATTTTGTAAAGGAGAACTTCAATGAACTCGAATGATCCGGCTGCGGAACGTGTGTATGCAGACTCGGCTGATTTTGCTTCGGAAGAAGACGTCGAAGGGTTGTACCCCGGTGACAGGGGCATGCTCCCTTTGGACACGCGTCGCGTGCTGGTGCAACTGCTGTCGGGACCATTTATAGACGGCCGCCGTCACTCGCGGGTCTGGCCCTTACTGATGCGCGACGAGGCCTTGATCCGCAGCCGTCTTTCCGATCTGTTTCTGGAACTGGTCATCGACACGGACCAGCAGGTGGCATTTACGCGACAGGCGGAGATCGACGATTTCGATACGCCCACAATGCTTCGCCGTTCCCCCCTTACACTGATCGATTCGGTGATCCTGCTTTATCTGCGCCATTGCCTGACGCGGGCCGACATGCGGGGTGAGCGGGCCGTGGTGGACCTCCAGGAAATCCTGGAGCACGCAAGCCCTTACCAGCAAGCCACCAGTACTGATCATGCGGGGTTTGGCAAGAAGATTCAGGCATCCATCCAGAAAATGAAAACCAACAGCATTCTGCAGAAGATTCGCGGTGGCGAGGACCGTTACGAGATATCGCCTATACTGAAACTGCTGTTTTCCGCTGATCAGATTGCGGCACTGACCCGGCAATACGATGCGCTGGCGGGGGGAGAAAGCCAAACGGTCATCGACGAAGCAAACGATTCGGATCACCCGGATGAAGAGGCGCTTGAAACATGAACCGGACAATGGATGCACTCAATTTTTTTACCACCCGCGAACAATTTCGGATGCATCGGCTGCAAGTGTTTAACTGGGGAACATTTGACGGACTCCATAATATCCCCATCGCCGAGCGTGGTTTTTTGTTTGTGGGACGGTCGGGCTCGGGAAAAACAACGCTTCTGGACGCTTTTTCCGCCCTGCTGGTGCCGCCTCGGTGGATTGATTTTAACGCGGCTGCGCGTGAGGCGACCCGGCGGGGTCGCGATCGAAACCTGATCACTTATGTTCGCGGCGCATGGTCCGAGCAAAAAGACAACAGCACGGGAGAAATCGTCACCCGTTACTTGCGCGCCGGTACCACATGGTCGGCACTCGCCCTTACATTTCGAAGTACCCAGAACCGGGTGGTCACCCTGGTCGGGATTTTCTGGCTGAGGGGGAACACGGCTTCCATCCGTGATGCCCGGCGCCATTACATTATTTTCGAGCGCCCTTTTGATCTGGCTGAATTGTCTGATTTCCAACTCGACCTGCGACGGGTCAAACAGACGTTTCCCGACGGCAAATTTTACGAAAACTTCAACCCATATTGTGAACGCTTTCGCCGGATACTCTCCATTGAAAGTGAAATGGCCCTGCGACTGCTTCACAAGACCCAGTCCGCCAAAAGTCTGGGGGATTTGAATGTGTTCTTGCGGGATTTCATGCTCGATACTCCCGGGACCTTTGCGGTGGCGGATACCCTGGTGTCTGAATTTGGCGAGTTGAGCGATGCCCATCAGGCCGTGGTAACGGCCCGGGAGCAGGTGAGCGTTCTCTCTCCGGCCCGGTTGAAACATGAACGACTTCAAGATGTTGCCAGGGAAATTTCAGTTCTGGAAGGACTTGAACAAGGTATTGATATATTCCGGGACGAGGAGAAAATCCGGTTTGTGACCGAAAAGTTGCAGCAATCGGAAGTTCGCCTTAAAGGGTTAAACAGTGAAATCCAACAGGATGAAGGCTCGGTGGAAATCCGGCGCCGCACGGTGCAGGATCTCAAAGACCAGCACCTCCGGTTGGGCGGGGATCGGATTTCACGCCTGGAAGATGAAAAAAAGGATCGTGAAGATGAGCGGGCAAGGCGGATGGCGAAGCGAAACCAGGTCAGCCAGGCGTGCGACCGGTTAAAATGGGAATTGCCCGAGACCCCGGGGGGGTTCGCAGCCCTTATCGGCCGTGCCAACCAGGAGTTCCAGGATTATCGGGAGCAGTCCGGCCGCTTGCGGACTCAGCGCGAGGAACTGGCTGTGCAGCGCCACGATGCGGAGAAAACATTTAAGGAAACCATCCAAGAGGTCGAATCCCTTGAGCGCCAGCCATCAAATATTCCCAGGCACATGCTGGCACTCCGTAAACAGATTGCCGTTGATCTGGCTATTTCCGAGGAAGCCATCCCTTTTGCGGGGGAATTGATCGAGGTTCTGCCCGAAGAGGCCGGCTGGCGCGGCGCCATTGAACGGGTACTGCATGGTTTTGCCCTTTCCCTGCTGGTTGATGAGCGGCATTATTTCGCATTATCCGGTTATGTCAATGAAAATCACCTGGGCCGGCGACTGGTCTACTACCGAACCGGGCCGGTCCTTCATGCAAATCAATCGTCTTTTTCCCCGGATTCTCTGCCCGGTAAAATGAGAATAAAGGAAGGCCGGCATGCGGAGTGGCTTATGGCTGAACTGGCGCTGCGCTTTAACTACGTATGCGTTGATTCGGTAAAAGCCCTGCAACGACATGATCGGGCATTGACCGCCCAGGGCCAGGTTCGCCACGGAAAGACCCGCCATGAAAAAGATGACCGCCATTCGATAGATGATCCGGGGCGCTGGGTGCTGGGGTTTGATAATCGTGATAAACTCGCTCTTTTTAAGAAACGCGCACAGGCGCTGGCTGGCTGCCTTGAGGATTTCAATCGACAGGGCGAAGATCTCCGGGAAAAAGAAGCGCTGGGTGAGCAGCGCGCCATGGACTGCAAGACGCTGGTCAATATCCAATGGGAGGAGATCGATGTCGCGCCTATGGTCGAGCGGATCGATGCCATTGTGAAGCAGCTGGAGGAAATTCGCAGCGGCAATGCATCGCTTCAGCAGATTGGAAAGCGAATCGAGCAGGAATCTTTGGATCTTCGCAGGGCGGAGGGCGACCTTCGGGAAAAGCAGCTCGATGCGGGGCAGGTGATCCGCGATATTCAGGAGAAAACAGGTCAGCTGAATTCGCTGCAGGCTGCGATTGCCGGTCGAACCCTCACCAGCGAAAAGCGCCAGGGGTTGACAGAAAAGTGGAACGCCATGACCATGGCCTCTCCGACCCTGGATAATATAGATAAGCAGATGGGGCTTCTGGAACGAAAAATTAACAGTGATATCCGAAGCCTTTCCAGTGAACGCCATACCCTTGAAAAGGAGATCGAAAACCGGTTTTCCGATTTCAAACGGCGCTGGCCGACAGAATCGAGTGACCTGGATGACACGCTGGCCAGCGCGGCCGATTACCTGGCCAAGCTTCAGCGACTGGAAGTAGACGGGCTTCCCGCCTATGAGAAGCGTTTTTTCGATCTTCTCAGGGACCAGAGCCACCAGAACCTGGCATCGCTTAATTCCCACCTTCGTCATGCCCGGAGCCAGATCCGGGAACGGATGGAAATGGTCAATGAAGGATTGACGCAGGCCGCATTCAACCGTGGCACCTACCTGCGTATCGATGTCACCGATCGCCAGCTGGCAGAGGTTCAGGATTTCAAGCGGGACATTCAGGAAGCATTGAGCCACGCGTGGCTCGAGGACCGGGAGGCAGCAGAACGCCGGTTCGGTATCCTCCGGCGGTTGGTGGAACGTCTGGCCGATTCGGACCCACAGCAGCAGCGCTGGCGCACTGCGGTCCTGGACGTGCGGCAGCACGTTGAATTCATCGGCCGGGAGTTGGACGCCGACGGAAACGAGATCGAAATCTATCGCAGCGGCGCCGGCAAATCCGGCGGCCAGCGCCAGAAGCTCGCCACCACCTGCCTGGCGGCGGCCCTACGATACCAGTTAAGCGGCGCCGATCACAAGACGCCGGCATATGCGCCGGTGATCCTGGACGAGGCCTTTGACAAGGCGGATAACGAGTTTACGACGCTGGCCATGAATATTTTCACCAGCTTCGGCTTTCAGATGGTGGTGGCCACGCCACTGAAGTCCGTCATGACACTTGAGCCCTTCATCGGCGGTGCATGTTATGTGGACATCGATGAAAGGCAGCATTCGGGTGTCCTGTTGATCGAATATGACGATGCGCACCAGCGTTTGAATTTTCCGGAGAAGCCCACTGATGACAAGGAAATTGCAGTTTCCGGACATGGTTTGTGAAGAACTCGGCAGGCGTTATGCCCGAAACCGAAAAGATTGGCTTGCCGGCGGCGGCCAGTGGCCCCTGGCCATAACCCTGGGCCAGGTGAGTGAATCGGATGCCGGGCGCCAGACCGGTTACGTGCGCGATTGGATAAATGCCTGGCACGAATACAGAGGGCCGGGGGAGCTATTATGGCGTCAGCGTCGGTGGCGTATCCTGGGGACCCAGCAAATGCCGGATCGGCTGCTACTGGCATCACCGGAGGAGGTTGCCGGTTGTGTCGGGGAAACCATGCGTTGGCAAACCGCCTGGATGCGATACCATCGCATGACCGCTCGATGGCCTCTTCTGCAGCAGCGCCTTGTCCGTCATTTTGATATTCTTGCCGATTATTCGGATGCCGATTTTAACCGGCTTGAAACACTTCTGGCCTGGTTGGTCGTAAATCCCCGTTCCATGCTCTATCCACGACAGCTACCAATTGCCGGGCTCGACAGCAAGTGGCTGGAAGTCCGAAAAGGATTGATTGTGGATTTGATTTGCGCATTAAATCATGCTGATTCCGCCGGTATTGATTTTTATCAGTGCTGCGGTCTGCGGCAGCCGGCCGCGCTGGTTCGGCTGAGAATATGTGACTTCAGACTTCGTCAGCAGGTGGGCGGACTCTGTGATATCACCGCGCCTGTCGATGAAATCGCCCGGCTTGAAATACCCGCCCGGCGGGTATTTATCGTGGAGAACCTTCAAACGGGGATCTCTTTTGACGATCTCTCCGGCGCGGTGGTTTTCATGGGGCTGGGCTACGGCGTGGATCTGCTTGCCGGCATCGACTGGTTAAGGGGTGCGCAATGCATTTACTGGGGGGACATCGATACCCATGGATTTGCCATCTTAAACCGTGCCCGCGCATACCTGCCCCATCTCGAGTCCCGGCTGATGGACAAAGAAACCCTCCTTGGCAATGCGCTTTTGTGGGGTGAGGAAAAGCAACCTCACCCGGCGGATTCCCTTCCCCGATTAACCGCTGACGAGCAGTATGTCTATCACGGACTCAAAGAGCACCGATGGGGCATGAATGTACGGCTTGAGCAGGAACGGATTCCATGGCCCGCGGCTTGGACGACGTTGATAAAGTGATGCGCGGGCTTTATCGCATCCCCGTAGATGACCCTATTGTCGGAAGCGTTGACCAGGTTCGTCGCCGTTAGGATGTTTTTAAACATGTTTTCTGTTTTTCATCCAGATGCCTTGTAATTTCTCTGTTTTTGGGCAGTGTCATGTATTTGTCGTACAGGATCCGGGACATGCATGCGTCGACGGTCATTTCCGTGTCGACGACGATGTGTTGATCCGGATGGATTTCGACCAAGGGTTCGAAACTGTTGCGCAGAGCGTCAAAGTGGATGAGCCGGGCATCGGAAAGCGACGTCTGGTTGTTTCGCTTTGAGAGTCGTTTTTTCAGCAGCGCTTCGGGGGCGGTGCACTCTATGAAAAAAATATTTGCGTCCTTGTCCGCTGCCAGGCGGATGGCCTCCCGGCGAAAATGACAGGCGCTGAAAGTGGCATCCAGGATAACGGAATTCCCCTTTTCGATCTCTTCTTGGGCCAGAAGCATCATGCGGCCGTATGTGAGGGCGGTAATCCTTTTTGAATAGATCCCGCTTTCAAAGGGAAGATGAGAAAAATTCTCCGTGGGGGAGGCAAAATGTTCTTTACGGATGATATCCGATTTGAACACGGGAATCCGTAAGGCCTCGCCAAGTTTTTCCGCGACAGTGCTTTTGCCGGAAGCCGGCATGCCGCATACTACCCACAGCACGGGACGGGTGAATCGGATGGCATAGTCATAGGCAAGATCCAGGTATTGTTTGATTCCAGCCAGCAGACCCGTTTTTTCATCTTCCGTAATATCCGGCGCCTGCGCCCGGATGCAGTTGATCTTGAATCTCACCATGGCCCGGTAGCATTTATAAAAATCGATCAGAACGAACAGGTTGGCATCCCCGGTGCGTTGAATATACCCTGTGATCAGGGTGGCGGCTACGGCGGCATGCCCCCGCTTGTCCAGATCCATTACCAGAAACCCCAGGTCTGAAGCCACGTCCCCGTAGCGGAACGCCGGGTTGAATTCTATACAGTCAATGATCTGTAAGGTATCATCGATAAAATAGATATGGTCGGTGCGCAGATCCCCATGGCAATCCTGAATTTTCCCCGTTTCAACGCGCATGTCAAATAAAGGTTTCCGCCGTTTCAGAAAAGTTGTCACAGCCCCCCGGATGATCTCGAAGATGCGTTCGTCAAATAATTTACCGGCAAACGGGGCGGTCTGTGTGAAATTTTCATCGCAGTTGCCTGAGACAACCGACCATGAACCGAATTCTGATGTCTGTGCCGGGTCCTGGGGCTGATCGTAAAATGTTACCAGCACATCGGTCAGGTGATCGATTTCCGCTTGTTCAAGTCCACCGGTTTCAAGGCGGTGTGTCATGGTGCAATGATCCGGAAGTCGGCGCATTTTTACCGCATATTCCATCACGGGGCCACTCCCCCCCAGGCGATATGTATCCCCGTCAAGGGTTATGGGAATAACATCCAGGTAGATGTCCACGCTCAACCGGCGATTGAGCGCAACTTCCTGAAGGCAGTAATACCTTCGTTTTTCAAGGGTGGTAAAATCCAGAAACCCCAGGTTGAGGGGTTTTTTGATTTTATACACATATTCTCCCACAAGAAATACTTTGGAAATATGGGTTTCCCGGATCTCCACACGATTTGCCGGGTGCGGGTAAAAGCCCGGGTCTTCCATCTGCCGGTATATTTCGGTGGAATAATCCTCTGCCATTACAATGACCTGGATGGGTTGTGGGAGTTGTTCCCGTCTTTGTAAAAATGTATTTCCCTGAAAAATAAGCGTTGCCGGGCCAATGTAAATCAAAAAGTTACCAGTGGTTGAAACCACCGGCTAGTTTACCATTCCCCTTGTGGGGAATTCTTGGCGCGTCACCAGCGCCAGGCTCTCCACATGAAGGGTCCAGGGGAAAAAATCATAGGGGATGATCCGCTCGATTTGATACCCCCGGGCTTCCAGGAGATTCAAATCCCTGGACAAGGTTCCGGCACTGCAGGACAGGTAGGCCATGCGCGCCGGCCTGTATTCATTGACCATCCACTGAATCACTTCCGGTTCCACACCCGTCCGGGGCGGATTGACAAAAGCCAGGCGATCATCAGGACAAAGGGGATCAGTGCCGGCCCACGCGGTGAGCTGAGGAATCCGGTCCCTGCATTTCCCCCGGAGAACAGTTGCGGACGGCGCATTGATTCTGGCACATTCAACAGCCTCCCCGTCGAGCTCCACCCCCATGACCCTGCAGCCGTGATCCGACCATCGCTTCAGCCCGATACCGCTGCCACAGTAAAGGTCTAAAAAGAAATCGTTTGGCCGGGGTGACAGGAATGCTTCGGCGCGCCCCATCACGCTTTGAAAAAGTGAGGGGATGGGCTGCTGAAAAGATCCGGGACCGTAAATGAACCCGCTGCCATTTTTTGAGCGCGGCGCCCCCCACAGGAGCTGCCAGTGATTTTTTGCAAATACGTTTTTCCCCGCTCCCGGATTCAGGTGCAGCCACAGCCCCTCGATGCCAGCTGTTTTCAGTTGATCCATGAAATCCGTGTTCAGCCAGGACAAATCCGGTGTCGCTTTTTGTTTGACAACCAGCGTGACCTGCCTGCCGGATTGAACAAAAAAGACCAGCGGGAAAGCGGAAAACGCCGGGAGCGTTTTTGCAAACAAATGGATGGACGCTTGAATTTCGAAGGTATGGACCGGGCAGTCATGGAGATCTATGATCCGGTCCCGGCGGATAAGTCCAAACTTCCAACCGGTTTTTTCCCACGCGGTCGACAGACAGATTTTATTTCGGTAACGGAGCAGATGCGCATCGTCCGGCGGGGATATCGGATCCATTTGGTCCGCCCATGCCGAAAGCTTTCTTTTCAGCCATCTTTCCTTCTGCGCCAGGCTCTCCTGTTGGTTCATCCGCCGGTGGGCGCAGCCGGGGCAATGATCAGGGCAGCCGATTGGCCGATGCCTTGACCTCTCCGGAATTTCAAAGCTGGATTTTTTTGTGTCGGTCTCGTTCATGGAGCGCAAATATAGCACATTTTGCAGGTTTCGGCAGCGATTTGTCCGAGCTGCAAACCTGTAAAGCAACAAAGCGGTGCATGGCAAGCAGGGCAGGGTCAATAGCACCATTTTGAGATAGCTTGTAGTGGAATTTGTTTTAATATTTTACAAACCCGGACGCAAATGCCATAAAATATGATTCAATCCGGGCAACTTGTTTGTTAGTATG
>SLIE01000326.1 GCA_007135795.1 Desulfobacterales bacterium | reverse complement strand
TGCCGCAAGCAAATTGGGGGAAAGATCTGCAACTTCCAAAGCCTGATTGAAGCTTAAGATATCATCTTCGGTCAAAGGGACCACCGGAGTCAACCGGCCGGGTTCCAGGTAGGGCGCAAACACATCCAGCAACGCTTCAAGCCCTGCCTGCCAGTGAGCGCTCCTGGGGTCCCTGCCTTCGTTTATCCATTTTTTAATTTTATTATATATAGTATCCACAAGAATTTCCTTTTCAGTGGGATTATCAATCCCGTTATTCTATATTCAATCACTTGCCGGGTCAACTCATAAGCCCTCTAATAAATTCTGAGGAACCCGTAATAATCGCCATCTACTTCTTTATGCCGCAATAATCAAAATTCCTTATCTGCCTTTACTCTCGTTGTTCCGTGGACCGTCACGGGTTGGATGTTTGTTTTTATCTTGCACAATACACAGGAAATATATATTTTTATAAATGTTGTGTTCAAGAATTCAAATTATTTGCTATAATTCACAATACTGTCCCCGTTATTCAAATTTTTATATATTTCAGGACAAAAGAGAGTTTTCTCATGAAAAATGTCACCCGCAGACAATTTCTCAAACTCCAGGCAGGTTCCCTGGCATGGCTTGCCGGAACATCTCTGTTTATTCCCTCAACTGTCCTCGCAACGGGAAAATACCCCGATATTGTCGTTGCCAGCGGGGGAATCGAAAACGCTGTTCGAAGGTCCGTTGAATTGCTGGGCGGTATGAGCGCTTTTGTTAAAAGTGGCGACCGGGTCGTTATCAAGCCGAACATGAGTTTTGCCTCAAGGCCTGAAAATGCTGCGAACACCCATCCCCTGGTGGTAAAAACGATCGCTGCCATGTGCAAGGAAGCTGGTGCATCCAGAATCCTTGTCCTGGACAACCCTCTTGCGCCTGCCAGGCAGTGCCTGGAGTTATCCGGCATTGAGGCGGCATGCAGGGAAATCGACAGGGACATGGTTCACATGGTCACTGCCGAGCGCCGCTTTAGTGAGGTCAAAATCGATAAAGCCCATTCTCTCAACAAAACCGATGTCATGCGGGAAGTACTCGCCTCGGATGTTCTCATTGCCGCACCCGTGGCAAAATCCCATTCCGGTGCCGGCGTAAGCCTTTCCATGAAAGGAATGATGGGGTTGATCTACAACCGCAGGATCATGCACCAACTCGATTTGCATTCCGCAATTACCGATCTGGCCTCTTTGCTCAAGGCTGACCTGACGGTTATTGATGCTACCCGGGTCTTGTCCTCCGGGGGTCCGGGAGGTCCGGGAAAAGTTCTGAAACCCGATACCATCATTGCCTCCAGGGATATGGTGGCGGCAGATGCCTACACCATATCCGCCTTTGAATGGTATGGTCAGAAATACACACCCGACCAGGTAAAACACGTCCGCCTTGCCCATGAGCGCGGCCTTGGCCGGATGGACATTCAAAACCTCGAGATTACAAAGATTTCTGTATGATGCGTTTTCGCCGGGCGGTCCAGGTTTTCTGCCTGGCTCTTTTTCTTTTTCTGCTTGCCACCGGTGACCGGTTCCTGAATGCCGACCTGTTCGCCAGGATGGATCCGGTACTCACCGGCATTGCCGCCATTTCAGCTCGCGTTCTGTATCTGGCGTTTCTTCCCGCATTGATCGTCCTTGTTAGCGCACTGTTTTTCGGACGGCTTTTCTGCGGTTATATATGCCCCATGGGAACCACCATCGACCTTACCGACAGCGCGTTTAAACCAAAAAGAAACCAGTTGAAAAATAAGCCGGAGATCTTTCATCCGGGACTAAAAATCGCAATTCTTTTCTTTTTAATCGGAGCTGCGATCATAGGCGTCTCTTTCAGCTTCTGGGCTGCTCCATTGGCACTGATTACCCGGTTTTACGGCATGGTCATATACCCGGTGGCGTGGCTTTTTACCGAGCATGGTATCAATTTTCTGTACCCGGTTTTCGACTGGCTGGATCTTCGCAGGTTGATGTTTCTGGAAATCGAGCCCCGGCGATATGCCGCCAATTTTTTCGTTCTGATGTTATTTGTAGCGATATTTGCCGCAGTAAAATATTCGCCCCGGTTCTGGTGCCGGTATCTTTGCCCTTCCGGCGCGTTATTGGCCCTTTTTTCCGCAAAGCCGTTGATTCGCCGGCAGGTGGATGTGAACGGAAAATGCGATCAGTGCGGAAAATGCGCTCAAACCTGTCCCATGGAAGCGATATCGAAATCAGACGCAGGCATTTCACATCACGGGGAATGTATTGTCTGCAAAACATGTGAAAAAATCTGTCCCGTGGAGGCGATTCGCTTCTCCACGGAATACCGGAAAACCGAAACACCGGTATCTCACGAACGTCGCCGGCTATTGTTATCAGGGCTTGCTGGTGCGGGTACCGCCGCGGTAAGCCTGACCGGTCTGATGATGGTGACATCCGAAGATGCAGAAGGGATGGTCCGCTCGGCGCGGTTGATACGGCCGCCGGGTGCACTTCCGGAACCGGATTTTCTTCAATTGTGCGTCCGGTGCGGTCAGTGCATGACCGGGTGCCCCACCAATACGCTTCAACCCG
>SLIE01000423.1 GCA_007135795.1 Desulfobacterales bacterium | reverse complement strand
TATAGTTTTTAATACGACTTAATCGTGATGGCGTCGTAAAAAGTCCCATCTACTTCGTTGTAGCGATTTTACATCCGCTCGGAATGCTATATGTATGCCGTCTCAAATGAAAAATCACTACGCCTTGTATATGGAACGTTTAACTTAGCCATCCGTACATATTTTTGGACTTTTTACAAGTTCATCACATTTGATGCACTCGTAAAAAATCACAAAATGGACAGTCGTTTATTCGGACAATATTTCCGATGTCATGTCCCGGACTATTTGAATGGTAAGCTTGTCGTCCGAGATATTCGTGACATTTATCCCGAAAGCGCCATAGGATTGTTTCAGGAGGCGGTCCACCAGTTCGTCGGGCGTACCCTTGAAATCCACCCACAACGTTGCAATGTCCGGTGATAATCGCATTGTCCGTACGGATGATATATCGCGAAATCCGGCAATGGTTCGCCGGAAGTGTTCGAGGTTGGACAAGATGTCCGGGCCGGACAAAGAGAGCATTATCCCTCCGGTCGGAGCCGCCATCTGGCGCCACAGGGATTCGATTCTGGACGACAATTGCATTCCCGCCTGGTAAGCGGCGTCGGCCATGGCATTGATGGAAAATCTCTCCGGGTCATTTCCGGCGGCGATCATTTCCCGCCTCAGGGTGGTTAATTGCTGCCCGGTCTTTGTGTCGATAACCCGCAGATTGACACTGCCTATGTAGGTCCGGAAATCATCACCGATACGGTTGGTTCCAGGGGATACCTCAGCCGTGCCCAACACAACCAGCTGGGCGCCCATACGTCTTCCAAACACAGCAGCTTCATAATTGGCAGGCGTCGCCGTAAGTAGAAGCCCCTGGTGATGAGTATTGATATTCCCTGTTGCATGCCCCGGATCAATGACAGAGAACCCCTTTTCCATCAAAATTGCCGCCATGGGGGAGGTGGCCCGGTGCACAACAGGCAGAGATCCTCTTTGCCACCAGTACCGGTAATTGATTTCGTCAAGATGACGTTCCGCCACCATGAATAAAACCGACGGCAATTCATCCGGCCGGGTCTGCATGCCCGCAGAGGCAAGGTCTTCCTTTATCTTGTCCGTTATCACGGTGGCTCTTATCAATACACGGTAGGATCTTCCCGCCTGGAATTCCCTTAAAATGCGGTAATTCTGTATGAACTGGTTGGGATTGGTGTACAAGATACTGCTGATGGTCTCAAAATCACCGGTCATTTGGTCTTCGAAAAGAATTTCCGATGCGGCTTTTTGCACAGCAAAGCGAAGGCTCTCAGCGAGCGCCGCTCCTTTGGCGTCCTCGACGTTGCCGTAAATACGGCTGTACCCGGCAGCTACCACTGTTGTTGAATCATTTGCAGACTGTGCATGCAGCTCTGTTGCAATATAAGGTAACATTGCCAGAAAAAAGGTTGCAGCCGTCATCGTGAACTGTTTTTTGAACTTGCCTGATCTCATCATGAATTCTTCCCCAAACTGATCTTAATTGGATTTGCTTTTTTCAACTTCTTCGGCTCAGTGCGTAATCAGCCATCATTGCCAGTATATCCCTTGTTTCGGAGGGTTCAAAGATTTCAAGGGCGCGTTTTGCCGCCTGAACATAACCGGTTGCGATACGCCTCGCATATTCAATCCCGCCATAAGTGGAAAGCAGCCGGAGTAAAATCTCAAATTCATCTTTCGTGAAGTCCGGATTGGCAATGATGGTTTCCATGCGATTTCGGTCCTGGGGAGATGATTCCCGCAGCGCATGGATAACCGGCAGGGTTAATTTGCCCTCCCTGAGATCCGCGCCGACCGTTTTGCCCAATTCGCCCGTATTCGCCGTGTAATCGAGGATGTCGTCCGCTATCTGAAATACAAGGCCAAGGTTGTCCCCGTATTGGGTAAGGGCATCTTCTTGTTCTGTAGACGCTTTGGCAAGAATCGCACCGGTTTTGCATGCGCCCCGAATGAGGACCCCGGTCTTGCGCCGTATGACATTCATGTACTCATCTTCAGTAAATGAAACGTCACCTTTTTTAATAAGTTGGATAATTTCTCCTTCGGAGATATCTTCAGTCATCCCCGATACCACTTTGATGATGGGAATGCTGTCTGATTCCGCTGCAATGCGAAGCGCTCTGGCCAGAAGATAATCGCCGGTCAGGATCGTGACGGGAGCGCCGAATACGGCATTGGCCACCGGCTTGCCACGGCGCATGACCGCACCGTCGATGACATCGTCATGAAGCAATGTCGCGGTGTGAAGGTACTCGAATATCGTGGAGAACTTTGTGACAAAATTATCTTCATACCCGCAGATTCTCGCGCTAAGGACAATCAAAAGCGGGCGAAGTCGCTTCCCCCCCGCAAACATCAGGTGCCCGGCGATTTCCTTTACCAGTTCCACATGAGGGGTCAGGTTCTCCTCAAGGGCTGCCTCGATTTTTTCAAGATCTTTTTCAACAAGTGGCAAGAGTCTTTCTTTAATGCCGGTCATGCGGGTACTCCTTCGAGATCATATTCCGTTGCATTTGTTATGGTGATCTTTATAAATTCCCCGATGGAAAGATCTTCCGCATAAAT
>SLIE01000190.1 GCA_007135795.1 Desulfobacterales bacterium | reverse complement strand
TTTTAATTAAAATAATATATTATATTTCAGTTTTGTCAACGGAAACCTCCCCTTCATAGAGTTGCAAGGACGAATCGGCAGCTTGCGATTGTCTTTTTGTTGGGCTTCGCTTTCGCTCAGCACCAACCTACGAGGATGCTTTCGTGATGAAATAAGGTTTTGTGGGGGGGAATGGATGTTGTGTTAAAGAAGATTTCGGCAATGGTTATGGCGCTGATCCAGACGTCCGATCCGGGTTGGCTATTTAACGAGTGAATCACCCCTGGATTTGGGGATGGACGCAAAGGGGGAGGAGGCGTTGATGTTATTTTCGAGTAGGAAATCAACCGATTCGGCGGTCTGAGGATGGGGGAGTTAAAAACCATGCATACGTATTTGTCAGCCCTTCCTCCAACGGCATGTCGGCCTGCCACCCCATTCGGGTGAGTTTTGAAACATCCAGCAATTTGCGGGGGGTGCCATCGGGCTTGGTGGGGTCAAACTCGATATGCCCTTTAAAGCCAACTACGCGGGCGATCATCTCTGCCAGTTCCTTAATGCTCATATCAATGCCGGTTCCGACGTTGATGTGTGAGAGCATGGGATCGGTTTCTCGTTGATAGTCTTTTTGGGGAAGATTCATCACAAACACGCAGGCGTCGGCCAGGTCATCAACATATAGAAATTCACGTTTGGGCCGACCGGTGCCCCAAACAATGACTTTTTTATCCCCATTTTTTTTCGCTTCGTGAAACCGCAGCAGCAGGGCGGGGATGACGTGGCTGTTTTCGGGATGAAAATTATCACCCGGGCCGTATAAATTGGTGGGCATCACGCTGCGGTAGTCGCATCCATACTGACGGTTGTAGCTTTCGCAGAGTTTAATCCCGGCTATTTTTGCAATGGCGTATGGTTCATTGGTGGGTTCAAGGGTGCCGGTGAGGAGGGACGTTTCTTTCATGGGTTGATCGGCGTGTCTGGGGTAGATGCACGATGAGCCCAGAAACAGGAGCTTTTGTACGCCGGCCTGGTAAGCGGAATGGATAATGTTGGCTTCCATTATCAGGTTTTGATAGATGAACTCAGCGGGATAAATGTTATTGGCCATGATGCCGCCTACTTTGGCTGCGGCCAGGTAGACCTGGTCAATGGGGGTTTTGCGAAAAAATGCCTGCACCGAGGCCTGATCCAGCAGGTCGAGTTCGCTGTGCGTGCGGGTGACAATATTGGTGTGTCCTGCTTTTTGCAGCCGTCTGACAATTGCCGAGCCGACCATGCCGCGATGGCCGGCAACGTATATGGATTGGTTATTCGACATGTTGTATCCGCATTGATTATTCGTGGTTTTGCAAGACATAGAAGCCATGCGTGCTGCAGAGGTTATCCCGTCTGGCAATCGTCATATCTTCCTGCACCATTTCCTGCACCATTTTTTCAAATGATATTTCCGGCATCCAGCCCAATTTTGCTTTCGCCTTGGAGGGGTCCCCCAGCAGAGATTCAACTTCTGTTGGACGAAAATAGCGGGGATCGATTCTGACGATTACATTGCCGATCTGTTTATCAGACAATAACGTTCCAGGATCGATGGTATGACCGCTGCTATCGCGTATTTGTTTTTCTAAAATCGAATCAATGCGGCCCACTTCATTGACGCCGTCCCCTTCCCAGGCGATTTTAATGCCAAGCTCCGAAAAGGCCAGGTCACAGAATTCCCGTACGCTGTGCTGTTTGCCGGTGGCAATGACAAAGTCTTCCGGCTCGTCCTGCTGGAGCATCATCCATTGCATGCGGACGTAATCTTTGGCATGGCCCCAGTCCCTTTTGGCGTTCAGATTGCCCAGGTAGAGGGTGTCCTGCATGCCAAGGGCGATGCGGGCCGCGGCCCGGGTGATCTTCCGGGTAACAAAGGTTTCTCCCCGTATGGGGCTTTCGTGGTTGAACAAGATGCCGTTGCAGGCATACATGCCGTATGCTTCCCGGTAGTTGACCGTAATCCAGTAGGCATAAAGTTTGGCAACGCCATACGGGCTTCTGGGATAGAAAGGCGTCTTTTCGGTCTGCGGGGATTCCTGGATCTTGCCGTAAAGTTCGGATGTGGATGCCTGATAAAAGCGGGTTTTCTTTTCCAGGCCCAACAGCCGTATGGCCTCGAGGATACGCAGGGTGCCGAGCGCATCGGCATTGGCCGTGTATTCCGCTGTTTCAAAAGAGACCTGGACATGAGACTGGGCTGCCAGGTTGTAAATTTCATCCGGCTGTACTTCCTGTATAATCCGGATCAGGTTGGTCGCATCGGTCAGGTCACCATAGTGCATTATGAATTTGCGGTTTGTTTCATGGGGGTCCTGGTATAAATGATCTACCCGAGTGGTGTTGAACGACGATGCCCGGCGTTTGATGCCGTGGACGATATAGTTTTTTTGCAGAAGCAGTTCGGAAAGATATGCGCCGTCCTGACCAGTGATGCCGGTGATAAGTGCAGTTTTCATATATTGCCGGTTCTTTCGTTATTTATTTAGATGTCGGATAAGGAGAGTTTGTATGACCGATTTTGTAATTTTTTTAGAGTATATGAACAATGAAGCGGGCTCAT
>SLIE01000011.1 GCA_007135795.1 Desulfobacterales bacterium | reverse complement strand
GCCTCCACCCCAGGCAAAGGCTTCCCTTCCAGGAGCCTCAGAAAAGCCCCACCGCCGGTCGATATGTATGATATCCGATCTTTCTGTCCGCTGCTGTGAACCGCTACATCCGTGTCGCCGCCACCGACGATGGATAAGGCATAGGAATCCGCTATGCTGTTTACCATTGCCAGGGTCCCACGACTGAATGGATCCATCTCAAACACCCCCATGGGTCCATTCCAGACAATCGTCTTTGCATTGTAAAGCGCTTCGTGAAACAACATGGAAGTAGCCGGCCCGATATCAAGGGCCATCCATTCCGCGGGGATTTCCTGGATTGGAACGATCTTGGTTTCCGCTTTGGGATTTACTTCCTGTGCCACCACGGCATCGACCGGAAGATAAAATTTTATCCCCTCCGTAAGTGCACGTTGTCGAAGCTGGCCTGCTGCTTCCACCAGATCCTCTTCAACCATTGACTTACCGGTATCGTAGCCCATACTTCTTAAAAAAGTATTGGCCATTGCGCCACCGATAATCAATTTATTGACCTTGGACAGCATGTTTTCGAGGGCACTGAACTTGCTTGAGACTTTTGCTCCGCCAACAATGGCCGCCAACGGTCGCTTGGGATTTTCCATGGCGTCCTGAAAATATTTAATCTCCTTCATCAGAAGAAACCCGGCACCCTTTTCCGCCTTCTGCTCGGCAATCGCAAATACAGACGCATGCTTCCGATGGCTAACCGCAAAAGCATCATTGATGTAAACATCGCACAAGGAGGCAAGTGCAGACGCAAAATCTGTGTCGTTTTCTTCCTCGCTGCTGTGAAACCGAAGATTTTCCAGCAACAATATCTCTCCTGGATTCATGGCATGCACTGCTTTTTCAACGGCCTCTCCAACGCAATCCGGTGCGAGGGGTACGTCCTGCTCCAACAAGCGGGCCAGGCGTTTGGCCACCGGCTTAAGGCTCAGTTTTTCTACAACTTTACCCTTTGGACGCCCCATGTGGGACATGATAATCAGCTTCCCCCGATGATCCAGAACGTATTGGAGCGTCGGCAGGACTTCGCGTATACGTGTGTCATCGGTTATGTTCTGCTGATCGTCAACCGGGACATTGAAATCGACCCTGACCAGTACACGTTTTCCCTCAAGGCTTATCGATTTGATGTTTCTCATATTTCCTCCGGACTTCGTTTCGGTTGGCGGGCTGTCACATCGGCACGCTGAACGCACGTCAAACGTTAATGTTTAAAAAAGGCAAGTTATTGCAGCGGGAGGTACCCGGGCTATACACCCGAATGTTCCTTGGAAAAACATCACCGCAGCAGGCCGACGTGCACAGGACACAATCAATACTTATCTCATAACATTGATTATTTCGTGCGTCGGTGATAAAGCCTTTTTTTCTTCGACCACCGCTCGAGAAAAGAGACTTTCCCTGACTTATAGGCCCTGTCGAGTTTTTCTTCTTCCATTACCACCTGATTTTCACCCGCAACCGCGGTTCTGAGACATTGTGTTTTTTCACTACAGACCATGCATTTCTCGGGAGAATGGCGAAGACCACCTTCAGACATGGGAAACACCTGTTCCAGATCACCGAAACATTCTGGTTTATTGTCTTCCATAACAACTCTCTTTTAATATATTATAATCCGACGCGCATGGATGTCTAATTCATGCGCTGAAGTGACCAGGGATCACAACCGGCAAATCAGGGTCCATCAAAGACGACGACTTCGTAAAAAGCTTTTCATGGTGACGCGTCACCAGTGTATGAGAAAAATAACTTATCAATTACTTCACAATATTATGATCGAGTTATGTGGAAGTCCAATGCCTGGGTTACACGCATTCCCACGGAATTTGCGACTTGCGCCTTGTAGACATACACGTACACTTGCGTACGCTGCATTCTTCGGAATTACACAAGTCTTGATCTTGAACTTTTTACAGAGCCGTTTGACAATTTTTTCGAATTCATCAGAGATCAGAATACATTATTTCGGGGAATTGGTTTACAAACGAAGAACCCTTTAGCGAGCATGGCACCTCAATACACCATGATAAACCAATCCACGATCATCCGATCTGGTCGAACTGACGACAAAAACACGCAATGTGTCCGTGATCTGCAAAAGAGTAATAAGATCCATTGCCTATGACCAAGTGCTCATGGACGGTTATACCGACTGTCATGCAGGCCAGAACCAGTCGCCGGGTGATATCCATATCGGCCCCGGAGGGCTCCGGATCCCCGGAAGGATGGTTGTGGGCGAAAATAAGGGCTGCCGCCCGGTGATTCAGCGCTGCCTGTACCACCTCGCGGGGATAGACCGAACTTGCCGTCAATGTGCCCTCGAACATTGTTTCAACGACGATTACACGATTTTTCGCATCCAGAAAAATAACCCGGAAACACTCCCGGTCCCGGGCGGACATGGAATGATACAAAAAATCAAAAAGGGCATTCGCATTACTCAATACATCCGATTTTACGACCTTCTGTTCAAGAAAACGCCGGGATACCGCCGGGATTAATTTAATGCCGAATACGTTTTTTGGCCCGATCCCGTCGATTTCGCAGAGCT
>SLIE01000267.1 GCA_007135795.1 Desulfobacterales bacterium | reverse complement strand
GAACAAACACAACCGGATCACCGCTTCCCCGTGCCTCATAATAAATCGGCACCCTGTCCCGGGTTTCATAAAAAGGCATTTCAACCGATCTCCTTGCATCTTAATATAATAGCGCAACCATCTATCGTTGCCGTTTAACATGATGCCATGTGCACGCCGCGGTCCAGGAACACGGCTGGCACCCCTTGCCTGCGGAGAGATGCACGTTGGTATTACTTACACACACATATTTGATGATATTGAATAACAGTTGACAGAAATGAGTCAATTGATATTCAATTACAAATTGTCATAATATAAAACGTTATTCCAATACAATAACATGTTTCGCATCGATCTTCATGTTCACTCGACTCCCGAAGGGATTCGCTGATTCACCCAACGACCTGGTTTTACATGCAAAAAAATCCGGATTGGACACCGTGTACATTACCGAGATCTGCCCAATGAAAGCCCCTTCAACAAATATTGCCTTCTGGCGGCACACACCCCTCCGGCAGATGACTTCCGAACAATGGGAAGCCATCTGTGCCGGCTGCGGCCTGTGCTGCCTTCACAAACTGCAACATGAAGATACGGACGAAATTGTATACACCTGGGTCTCCTGCCGCCTCCTCGACACGCACCACTGCCGCTGCCTCGATTATTCCAACAGAGATGCCGCAAAAAAAGAGTGCGTCCCCATGACCCCCGAAAACATCGAAACCATGCACTGGCTCCCCGAAACATGCGGCTACCGCTTGCTGCTCGAAGGAAAAGATCTCCCCCCCTGGCACCCCTTGGTATCCGGCGACCCCGAATCAGTCCACACCGCCGGAATTTCAGTTCGAAACAAAGCAATACCGGAAGATTATGTCGATTCTGAAGATCTTGAATTGTATATTATTGATACATTTGCAAAAAGTCACAAATCAGGTAACGATGAACAAGTTTAAAACGCCATATACAAGGACTATATGTGATTCCGAAGATTCCGAAGATTCCGAACGAATGTAAAATCGCTACACCGAAGCCGGTGAGACTTTTTTCGTCCCCTTCAATGTTGAACTATAGACAGGGACCAGCACGATACAAATCCGGGTCTTGTCGCCAGCACCGAAATGCCTTCTGCAGCTTTACTACCCGCCAGGTATTATCCGGTTCCTTTGTAAATGTGAATTTATGCCAATCGCCTCTGACAGAATCATCCAGAAACCCGTCCCTTATCAGTATGCTCTCAATAATATCGGGGTTTTCAGCACGGTTGGCCTCCTGCCAGAGATGATACGTGCGGATTTCTTGATCACCTCCTGATGTTTTGAAAGCAATTAAGGCCGGGCTATGCGGCCAGGTTTCACCATTGGCGATAGCCTGCTCAATGATGTTGTTAATTTCTGCAGTACCGATCTTTTCGTACGATTCAACTGTGGCAATAGAGAATTGATTGATGGTTTCCGTCCGCGGCGGATAATGAAGGGTGCAGGCAGATATAAAAACCAGAAAGATGACCGGTACATATCTCATGATAATGTTCCCTTTTGAATTCAATATTTCAGGGTGTCTCTTTAATAGGGGTTTATTAGAAGCTATCTAAAAAGATTCTAACCATAGGGGGCACAAAAAAAACGATATTGATAAACCTCTGTGGATTTCTGTGTTCTATGATATATTTACTTGTTATCATTAAGTTGTATAGCATCTGTATTCCGGGTAAGTTCAAAGGTGGGCTGAGAAATGAAGCTTAACCTGAAATACATTACTTGTTTATGAAATTATTAAAATACCACAAATCCACTTGTTATCGAAACATTACATGTAGTTTTTTTGAGATGGCTTGTAATGAATGTGGGAGGAATGTTGGTCGCAGCAATGCTAAGCACCAATCGGCAATAACGGGTTAGGAGATAGTATCGGATAAGATGTTATCACCGAGCTGGTGCTCGGGGGGGATGCTGCGTTAGCCAACGTTAGCGGGGCAAGAATTGTGAGCGTGGAAAACAGGCAGATTCTTTGGGTCAGCTCACGAATTTGGTTGATTGTTTCAAAGTGATCCACAAAATGATCCGCCACCTGGTATTGCCGATAGGAACAATGATAAACAGATACAATCCGACGTTCCACCGGATTGTATCTGTTTCCAACAGTGTGTCAGAAATCCTTGAAATCGTCATCATCCAGCGGAATTACCTGTTCGGCTTTCCGATTATAAGCCTTTCCGGGCAGAGCTTTTTTCTGGTAGGAAGGTCTTTGTACACTTCGTCGTTGATTTTCGTTATAGCGATTGTCAGTCGCATAGTTGTTTTTTTGACGATTATCATCAACTGTTTTGCGGGCAGTTCCAACCATCGCCTCGAGCTCGGCTACCATTCTTTCCATTTCAGCAGCCTGGGCGGACATCTCCTCCGCAGCGCTGGCAGATTCCTCGGAGTCCGCAGCGTTTTGCTGTACCACTTTGTCCATCTCGGAAACAGCGATGTTCACCTGTTCGATCCCTTGGCCCTGCTCTTTTGTAGCGGCAGCTATTTCAGAAATCAGGGTATTTACCTTTGCGGAGCTTTCCTTTATGCTTAACAGTTGCCTGGACACTTCATCGGTTACACTGACCCCGTT
>SLIE01000398.1 GCA_007135795.1 Desulfobacterales bacterium | reverse complement strand
TGCCCAGAGAAAAAATGCATTGTTCGGTGATGGGAAAAGACGCTTTGAAAATGGCCATCCTCAATTACCGGGGGATTCAGTTGCCGGTCTCTGAAGACAGGGTCGTGTGTGAATGCTTCGGGGTAACGGACAGGCAGATCGATGACGCGATCCGGGAAAACAAGTTGAAAACGGTCGAAGAGGTCACCAATTATATCAAGGCCGGGGGTGGATGCGGTCAGTGTCATGACGGTATTCAGGAAATCCTCGATGCGGTTTACGACGCAAAGACCGAAGTTTCTCTCGAGCCTGAACGAAAGCTGACGAATATCGAAAAGATCAAGATGATTGAAGAGACCCTTGACCGGGAAATCAAGCCTGCGCTGGAAAAAGATGGCGGGAGTATCGAGCTCGTGGATGTCGATGGCAATGTGGTATTGGTCAGGCTCATTGGTACATGCGCGACATGCGCGGCTTCCGAGTTGACGCTCAAGGATTATGTCGAGACCAAGCTTCGGGAACTGGTAACACCGGAACTCGAGGTAAAGGAGGTAAAAAAATGAAGCCGGTTATTTACCTGGACAACAATGCAACCACCCGCGTGGCACCGGAAGTCCTGGAAGAGATGCTGCCTTATTTTTCCGAGTATTACGGAAATCCGTCGAGCATGCACACCTTTGGGGGAATGCTGGGAAAAAAAGTTGTTGAAGCCCGTGAAAAATTGGCCGACCTGATCAATGCGGATCCGGGTGAGATCATATTCACCAGTTGCGGGACCGAAAGTGACAACACGGCAATTTATGCAGCGCTTCGTTCCAATCCTCAAAAACGTCATATCATCACCACGCGGGTAGAGCACCCGGCTGTAAAAAACCTGTATGAGCACCTGGCTAAAAATGGTTATCGTGTTACGTGGGTACCGGTTGACCGCAAGGGAAACCTCGATGTGGAGTACCTCTATGATCACATATCCGATAATACCGCCATTGCCAGCATCATGTGGGCAAACAACGAAACCGGAGTTATCTTTCCCGTTGAAAAGATTGCGCATGCACTAAAGGAAAAGGGCGTCCTGTTTCATACGGATGCGGTTCAGGCAGTGGGGAAGATTCCCGTTGACGTGAAAAAAGCCGGTGTAGACATGCTTTCCCTTTCCGGTCACAAATTTCATGCGCCAAAAGGCGTGGGGGCGCTTTATGTGAAAAAGGGTACCAAGTTCGCCCCTTTCATGATTGGTGGGCACCAGGAAAAGGGACGCCGCGGGGGGACGGAAAATGTTGCCGCGATCATCGGCCTTGGCAAGGCGGCCGAAATGGCGAAAAGCGATATGGTCGACGAGATGCAGCGCGTTCGCATGCTGCGTGACCGGCTTGAAAACCATATTCTCGATACGGTCCCCAATACACTGTTAAATGGTGTCCGCGAAAACAGACTGCCGAACACCCTGAGTGTCAGTTTCGAGTATGTGGAAGGGGAATCGATTCTATTGATGCTCGACCAGCTCGGCATATGCGCATCTTCCGGCTCGGCATGCACATCCGGCACCCTTGAGCCGTCACATGTATTGCGTGCCTTGGGCGTTCCGTTTACGGCCGCACACGGCTCGATCCGTTTCAGCCTGAGCCATTACAATACGCAGGAAGAAATCGATTATTTATGTGGACACATCCCCCGCTTGATCGAAAGGCTTCGGGAAATGTCACCTTTCTGGAAGCAGGCGGCATCGTGCAGTACACAGTAATATCATATTGGCGAATGGTTTTGATTGGTGCTTTTGAAGACGCGCCGGAAAGGGGATGACTGACGTTGGATAAAACCGATGACAAAGAAAGGGAAGTAGCCACCTGCAAGGAGACCGCCGCGGGATATTCGGATTACCGCAGCCGGCTTACGGGCGTAATTGAAAATATCCTGTCAGCCACCAGGGACAAGGCGCACTATTCCCATATCGATTACGAACCAATCCCGTCCGAGGATGTGATTGTTGAGATTTTTAAAAAAATCAGGGAGATCCTGTACCCGGGGTATTTTAACCGGGAAAAGATCGATCCGGTCAACCTCGGTTACAGAATCGGGCAATTGACCTCGGAGCTGTTTGATCAACTCTCCGACCAGGTGTGCAGGGCCATTCGATACGAATGTTTCAAATATGATCAACCTTGTACGGATTGTACCCAGCGCGGATATGAAATCACCCTGGTCTTCCTGGAATCAATTCCCGATTTGCGAAAGACCCTTGCCACGGATATCAATGCCGCTTATTACGGTGATCCCGCGGCTAAAAGTTTCGATGAAATTATTTTCAGCTATCCCGGCATGTATGCCATCACCGCATACCGGGTCGCACACAAGCTCCAAGAACTGGGGGTTCCCCTCATACCGCGGATCATGACGGAGCATTCGCACAGCCTGACCGGCATTGACATTCATCCGGGAGCCACCATCGGTAACAGTTTTGTGATTGATCACGGTACGGGCGTGGTGATTGGAGAGACATCGATTATCGGCGAAAGCGTCCGGATTTACCAGGGTGTTACCATTGGGGCCTTATCCGTGCCGGAGGACCGGTGCGAGGAAATGCGGGGACAAAAACGACATCCCACCATTGAAGATCATGTTGTGATTTATGCCGGGGCCACGATCCTCGGGGGAAAAACCGTTATTGGCGCCCGTTCCGTCATTGGTGGAAACGTGTGGTTGACCAAGTCTGTCCCACCCGGGACCAGGGTGCTTATTGAAAATCCGAGGTTAATTTACCGCAGAAACGGGGAAAATATTCCGGATGAGGAGTCGCGGGACCATAACCCGGATGGCTCGAACCGGATTGATCCCTGAAAACCGGACTGCCTGTTTCGGCTCAATTAGAAGGAGCTTTCCTCCATGATGATCTATGACAGCATCGCTCAAACCTTCGGCAAAACCCCTCTGGTTCGTCTAAATCGTATTGCAGGCGATCTTAAGGCGGAAGTTTATGCCAAGCTCGAATTCTTCAACCCGTTAGGGAGCGTAAAGGACCGTATCGGGGTGGCCATGATCGAAGCTGCCGAAAAAGACGGCTTGATAGGTCCGAAGACCACCATTGTCGAACCCACCAGCGGTAATACCGGTATCGCACTGGCGTTTGTCTGTGCAGTTCGCGGATACCGGCTTGTGCTGACCATGCCCGACACAATGAGCATGGAGCGCAGGAAACTGCTTTCTCATCTGGGTGCGGAACTTGTGCTCACCCCCGGTGAAAAAGGGATGAACGGGGCCATTGAACGAGCAAGGGCGCTATTGTCTGAAAGTCCCGACAGTTTTATGCCAGATCAATTCTCAAACGCTGCCAACCCGGCAGTTCACAGAAGCACCACCGCCGAAGAAATATGGAACGACACCAATGGCAGGGTGGATATTTTTGTTGCCGGGGTTGGAACCGGTGGCACTATTACCGGTGTCTCACAGGTGATTCGCAAGCGAAAACCCGGATTTCGTGCCATTGCCGTTGAACCGGCGGATTCGCCCGTTCTGTCCGGGGGGACGCCCGGTCCGCATAAAATCCAGGGAATCGGTGCCGGGTTTATACCGGATATCCTTGATCGTGATGTTATTGACGAGATTGTAACCGTTGAAAATGAGGATGCATTTAAAACCGCGCGTCTGCTTGCCTCATCCGAAGGGTTGCTCTGCGGCATTTCATCCGGCGCCGCGGTTCATGCTGCCCTGGCAGTTGCCGCCAGACCGGAATCCGCCGGAAAATGTATCGTTACCGTGCTGCCAAGCACCGGTGAGCGCTATATCAGTACGCCACTTTTTGAATAAATTCGGGTGTCAGCAGATTTGACGGCAATCCGGCGGGGTTGATAATCGTAGGTTTGGCTGAGAGAAGCGAAGCCCAACATTGCTATAACGACGCCATCACCCTTGAATTTGTTGCTGATGTTTGTATAAATTACCCGGCTTTCAGCCTGGTAATAGGAAATGCCAGGCAGGAGCCTGGCGCTCCCAAAGGGCAGGCCCGTCGTTTCTGGAAGGGTGCAATATAACCGAATCACTAATGTTAATAACTCATCACTGACCACTGACCACTGGTCACTCACCTCTGCCCCACAAAATTGGAGCAAAAATGGAAACCAAACAGCAGAACTTCGAAACCTTATGCCTTCATGCCGGGCATGTCCCGGATTCGGATACCGGATCGCGGGCTGTCCCGATTTACCGGACAGCCGCGTATGTATTTGAAAATTCCGATCATGCGGCAGACTTGTTTTCACTGAAATCACCCGGGAATATCTATACCCGTATCATGAATCCCACGACCGATGTATTTGAAAAGCGCATGGCGGCCCTCGAAGGGGGGAAGGCGGCCGTGGCACTGGCATCGGGGACATCCGCTGTTTTTTACGCCATCATCAATATCTGCAAAACCGGGGATCACGTGGTGGCGGCGGGCAACCTGTACGGCGGAACATACACCATGTTCAATGATATCCTGCCGCAATTCGGTATCCAGGTGACATTGGTGGACCCGCGGGATCCGTCTAATTTTGCCGGCGCAATCACTGACAGGACCCGCGCGATATTCGCCGAGACCATCGGCAATCCAACCCTTGAGTTTACGGATCTTGGCGCTGTATCTGAAATTGCAAGAAAGCACCGGTTGCCGTTTATTGTGGACGCCACGTTTACAACCCCTTACCTGGTTCGAACAATCGATCATGGCGCCGATATCGTTGTCAATTCAGCGACAAAATGGATTGGCGGACATGGCACCGGCATCGGCGGGGTAGTGGTGGATGCCGGGACATTCGACTGGACGGATCCAAAGTTCGAGCTCTACAACACACCGGATCCAAGCAATTTCAACCTCCGGTTCGGCCACGATCTCGCGGATCTTAAACCGGTTGCGTTTGCAGTTCGAATGCGGCTGGTACCGCTTCGAAACCTCGGTGCCTGCATATCACCCGATAATGCCTGGCTTTTTCTGCAAGGGTTGGAAACATTATCGCTTCGCATGGAGAGACACAGTGAGAATGCCCTCAAGGTGGCAAAATTTCTTACCGATCATGACAATGTGACATGGGTTCGCTATCCGGGTTTACCCGATGACCCCACGTACCCGGTCGCTTCCCGGTATATGAAAAAAGGTTTCGGTGCCATGGTGGTGTTCGGCATCAAGGGGGGAAGGGACGCCGGACGACGTTTTATCGACAACCTGGCATTATTTTCCCTGCTTGCCAATGTCGGGGATGCCAAAAGCCTGGCGCTGCATCCCGCCAGCACCACGCATTCACAGCTTTCGGAAGATCAGCAGGTGGCAGCCGGTTTGGGACCGGACATGATAAGGCTCTCTGTGGGTATCGAGCATATCGATGATATTTTGGCCGATATTTCACAATCGCTGGGGCAGATTTAACGCAAGCTAACGAAAACTGTTGATTGACAGTGGGCTGAAGCAGCGCGGGGATTGACACATGCAGTTCGAAACACTGATGATAAACGGCACCGTTATTACGGTCAATGCAGACTTTGATATTATTGAAAACGGTGCCGTGGGGGTCAGCGGCGGCAGGATTGATTATGTAGGGCCGGTATCGGGCGTATCCGTCGGTGACGCGGCACGCGTTCTGGATGCAGAAGGCGGCCTGATTATGCCGGGGCTGGTCAATACGCACACGCACCTGCCCATGTCCCTTTTTCGGGGGCTCGCTGATGATCTTGACCTGGACAAATGGCTGAACAACCATATATTTGCGGCGGAGAAAAACCACCTGTCACCTGAGACAGCTAAATCCGGTGCACTTTTGTCATGTGCGGAGATGCTCCTTTCAGGAACAACCACATGTTGCGACGGTTATTTTTTTGAAGATGCGGTTGCAGAGGCGGTTGAACAGGCAGGGTTAAGAGCGGTGCTGGGACAGGGAATCATCGATTTTCCCGCCCCGGGCGTGCCTGATCCGAAAAAAAATATTGAGCATGCCGGCGATTTTATAAAAAAATGGAAAAACCGGTCGACACTGATTACCCCGTCGGTCTTTTGCCATTCCCCATATACCTGTTCCGATACCACCTTAATCCGGGCAAAAGAGATTGCAAAGCGTGAAGGTGTGCTTTTCCAGGTGCATCTTGCCGAGACCCGAAACGAGCATGACTTGATCGGGCTTTCAAAAGATATCACGCCGGTGGCTTACATGGACGGCCTTGGCGTACTGGATGAAAAAACACTTGCCGTGCATGCGATATGGGTCAATGCAGCAGATATCGAAATTCTGGCAAACCGGCAGGTCGGGATATCCCACAACCCGGAAAGCAATATGAAGCTTGCCTCCGGTATCGCCCCGGTCCATGAAATGCTTGCCGCAGGCCTGGCGGTAGGGCTTGGCACGGATGGGAATGCCAGCAACAATAACCTGGATATGTTCTCGGAAATGGGGACGGTTGCCAAATTGCACAAAGTTGTTCGACACGATCCCACGGTGATCGATGCCAAATGCGTGATACGAATGGCCACAATCGAAGGCGCTCGCGCAATCGGCCTCTCGGAGGTCACCGGTTCTCTTGAAACCGGGAAATTTGCCGATCTGATCGTTATTGATACGCGGAAACCACACCTGTTTCCCCTGTACCACCCGCAATCGCATATTGTTTACTCCGCAAGAGGGGCTGATGTGAGGCATCTAATGGTGGCGGGAAATTTTCTGGTTGAAGATTCCAGGCTTACAAAACTCGATGTGAATGAAATTATGGACAACGTCAATGCCATAGCAGCCAGAATAAGAAGATGAAGCGCGGCCGAGTCGAATTCTGCAGTACGACACTATCGGTTAATTTCCGAATATGGGAGATAAGTTCCCTGATCAACCGTGAGTGCTTGGGACAGATCTAAGACTCGTTTCGCAGTATCCTGGAAACTCGCCCTATCGGGCTCAGACAGTCCAGGATACTTTGCTTCACTCGTCTTGATCTGTCCTCCAAATCCCCCCGATGTTGCTCAGGGAACATATCTCCCATATTCAGAAATTAGTCAATTTGATAAATTCGTATAAAGTTCAAAACCAAGGGTTACGATTTCCAAAGAGTGCTTGATTATGTAACGCTGATATTAATTTTTAAGCCATATATGGTGGCCCCATTGTCAAGACAGCTTTCAAATAGCCGACACCTGGGAGCGCCAGGCTCCTGCCAGGCATAAGACCCGGGCGATAGCCCGGTGGGGGGTTGGTTTTTTGAAACAATATATTCCGGTTATTTATGTTGTAACCGTAATGTATAGGCTTTTGCCTGGGAATAGCGGGCTTTCGCTCGGTTTTAAAGGCGTGCCAGGCAGGAGCCTGGCGCTCCCAGAGGGAAGGCCGCCCGGGAGAAATTGTCCTTTATCTGCGTCAAAATAGCCTTCCTTTAGTCCAGGTATACTTTGCCTGTGCGGAAATACCTTTTCTGGTTTTTTGCCTGCGTCCCGGCACCTGATTATAATGATATGCATATCTGTATATCCGGCTGATTCTCCTGGCTGTCGTCAAGGCTGGCGATAATTCGCAATATGTGGTAGTATCGTTTCAAGAAATGGTTTCCAGTCGTTAAAAAGGAGTAAATTATGCGAAATGTATTGTCCATTATAATCGGTGCTGAGGAACAAAAAGATTTTGCGGACTTCATGTACGGTTTGTGTGCGGAAGAGGGCAATTTTTATCTTAAAAATGACATCTGGCTTAAATGGCGTCAATGGTGTCTTGAGCATGATAAATCAACCGGCATCATGGAAAATTCCCGGACCGCCCAGTTCTTGAAAAAACTCAATGAACTGTTGATTGTCGAAGGTCTGATTCTTCTCATGCACCGGTATGAAAGGGGAAAAATCCGTTTATACCGGATGAGTTCAAATTGCGATCACATGCAGGAGATCAGTATCAGCAGATACTTCGACTACAAGGATGCATATGTGCTGGGGAATCTTCCGGCTGCGAACCGTGATACCCTTGAAATTGATTTCATGCCTTTTTATGATTACTCACCCAGTGTTCGAACCATCAAGAACGTGGGAAACGGGATCAGCTTTTTGAATAAGCATCTTTCTTCGAGAATGTTCCACAAGTCCGAGGAATGGGGTGAAAAGTTGTTTGATTTTCTAAAGCTTCATAAAATCGATGGTCAGCAGCTTCTGGTGAACCCGGCTATTCTCCAAACCCGGAATGATTGCATTGTTGCCATGGAAAAGACCCTCAATATTCTTGAAACGCATGATCTGGAAACCCCGTATGCAACGCTTGAGAGGGACATGAAAATTAACGGTTTTGAACCGGGGTGGGGGTATAATGCCGGTCGTATCATCGAGACCATGGAATTGCTGAAAGGTCTTTTCTACGAACCCAGGAGCGATATCCTGGAAGAATTCATTTCCCGGGTCCCGATGATTTCAAAGGTGGCAATACTTTCTCCCCACGGGTGGTTCGGCCAGGAAAATGTGCTTGGAAAGCCGGATACCGGTGGGCAGGTCATATATATACTGGACCAGGTTCGTGCCCTGGAGAAATATCTCATGGAGGAGTACGAGCTGGCGGGAATAACGGTGGAACCGAGGATAATCGTCTTGACCCGGCTCATCCCCAATGCCGGTGACACGACGTGCAATCAGCCAAAAGAAGATATTATCGGCACGGATCACGCTTATATTTTGCGTATACCGTTTTATGATGATAATGGAAATATACTTCAGGACTGGATCTCAAGATTTAAAATTTGGCCTTACCTGGACCGGTATGCAGCGGATTGTGAGCATGAACTTTTGGGACAGTTGGGGGGACGTCCTGACTTGGTCGTCGGCAATTATTCAGACGGTAACCTGGTGGCGACGCTGCTGGCGGATCGGCTCAAGGTTACCCAGTGCACAATCGCCCATGCCCTGGAAAAGACGAAATACCTGTTTTCAGATCTTTACTGGGACAACATGGAACAGGATTACCATTTTTCGTGCCAGTACACGGCCGATCTTATTGCCATGAACAAATCCGATTTCATTATTACGAGCACATACCAGGAAATCGCCGGCACAGCTGAACGGATGGGTCAATATGAATCTTATCAGTATTACACCATGCCGGGACTTTACCAGGTGATCAACGGAATCAATCTGTTTTCACCTAAGTTCAACGTAGTGCCGCCGGGTGTTGATGAAGCCAATTATTTTCCGTACTATCAGGCGGACAAACGAACTGAAAGCAGAACGCAACATTGGGAGAAACGCCTTTTTCACGAAGTGTCGCCGGATATACACGGGCACCTGCTCGAACCGGATAAACCCCCTGTCTTCAGCATGGCAAGACTCGACCGGATCAAGAACATCACCGGCCTTGTGGAGGCATTCGGAATGGACCCGGAACTACGTAAACAGTGCAACCTGGTGATTGCCGCCGGGACCATTCACATGGAAGAATCAGGTGATGTGGAAGAGAGAAATGAAATTGAAAAAATGTATATGCTGATTGAGAAGTATCAGCTTGGCGGGCATATGCGCTGGTTGCCGTCAATCCCCAAGCAGGAAACCGGGGAGGTGTATCGCATCATTGCCGATAAGGCGGGGATGTTTGTCCAGCCGGCCCTGTTCGAGGCGTTCGGCCTGACCGTTCTGGAAGCGATGCAGTGCGGGGTGCCAACATTCGGGCCTATTTTTGGCGGGCCTTCCGAGATCATCGTAAACAAGGAAAGCGGAATCCTTATGAATACAAGCAAGCCCGAGATGATGGCCGGTGACATTCGGGCGTTTCTTGCGATATGCGAAAAAGACCCCGACTACTGGCGAATGATTTCTGAAAATGGTATAACCCGGGTAAGAGAGAGATTTACCTGGGAAAAATATAGCGACAAGCTGATTCGCCTGACAAAGCTTTATGGTTTCTGGCGTTTTGCGGAGTCCGAAGAAGGGATGATAAGAATGAGCCGGTATTGTGACTTGTTTTATCATCTGTTTTTGAAGCCTAAATCAAAGTCAGTATTGATGGCGTCGTAAAAAGTCCCATCTACTTCGTTGTAGTGATTTTTCATCCGCTCGGAATGCTAGATGTATGCCACCGCAAATGAAAAATCACTGCGCCTTGTATGTGGGAACTTTTAACTTAGCCATCTTTGCGTACATTTCGATTTTTTACGAATGCATCAGTATTGACAATATCGTAAAAAGTCCAAATATGTTGTCACCTTTTTGATATGTTTTTGATTTTGAACATCATTGTAAAGTGAATAGTATGACTGTAAAAAAAATAATATCCGGCGGACAAACGGGGGCTGATCGTGCGGCGCTCGACTATGCCATAGAATACGGCATAGAACATGGTGGTTGGGTTCCGGAGGGACGCAAGGCAGAAGACGGTATTATATCGAAGCGTTATAATGTACCCGAGCTTTCCGGGGGGGA
>SLIE01000432.1 GCA_007135795.1 Desulfobacterales bacterium | reverse complement strand
CCATTTCGATCGTTTCCCAGCAGAATCTGGGTATGTAAAAAACAATGCCACCTGGTTTACAATAAAATTATTTGAAAATTTCATCACGGCGTTTTATGATTAAAAATAACTGTGCCGATTATACTAATCAATCCAAGCTGACCTTACACCGGATAACATATCACGTACCCGTCTATGATAATGAAAGACAATGAAAATTTTAAAAAAGGAAAATGTCTATGTTCATCGATTTACTTAGATCTAGACGAAGTGTCCGGAAATACCAGGAAAAACCTGTTGAAGCGGAAAAGGTTGACCTGCTGATAGAAGCTGCCTTACGGGCATTTTCTTCCCACAACAGCCAGCCATGGGAATTTGTGGTGGTCACCGATCCAGAAATGTTAAGCCGGCTTGCCAAAGCCAGGCCATCAGGGAGTACCTTTTTGGAAAACGCGAAATTGGCGTTTGTAGTTTGTGCTGATATCGCCAAAACGGATCTTTGGGTGGAAAATGCAAGCATTGCGGCAACGATTCTACATTTGACAGCGGCAGATATAGGATTGGGCAGTTGCTGGGTGCAGATTCGCACGCGTGATCACGATTCTCAAAAAAGTGCCAGCGCGTATGTAGCTGAATTGCTAAATTTAAGGGAAGGTCTGGAAGTTGAATCAATTATTTCTATGGGATATCCGGCTGAAAACAAGGCGCCTCGACCTGCAGAATCACTATCCATGGGAAAAATCAGCTTTGAAAAATATGGGCAAAAGTCGAAATAGTATCTGAATGCGCCTATTTCTGATTCAAAATCGACTTTCAATCGTTTCCTTGGAGCAAAATGCGGCACCCAATGCAAGCCATGCGCAAATAAACAGGGCTATAAAAGCGGATTGGTATGCCAGTACGGTATATGCGCCATCTATTGCCTCATGGCGTTCCAGAAGATATCCTAAAAATGGTTGAAAAATAGCACCACCCACAAAAGGAAACAGGTTGACCAAGCCAGTGGCGGTTCCCGCTATTCGGATGGGAAACAGTTCTTTATTCATGGTAAACGCAATTGCGCCGACAGCGTTGCCGCAAACGGTAATCATGAAAAAGAACAGGTAAAGCCCCCATATGGGGATTTCCGAGGTTGCGAATACCAACAATCCCGTCATGATCACCATAGCGATGGATGTTAAGAGTAAAACAGGCTTTCTTCGCTGAAACACTCTGTCCGAGAGCCAGCTGAGCAATGGGCTGCCTACCACCAGCCCTAAAGCCACCATGGAAAGAACGCGACCCGTTTCGCTCCTGCTCATACCATACACGTGCATCAGATAAGGTCCTCCCCAAAGACCGACAAAAGAGAAGAACACAGCGAAATCAAAAAAAAACCAGATGGCCACAGGCCAGAACCAGATGCTAGTCAGTACATGTTTAATGGAGTGAGCTATACCGGTAAGCAAAAGATTTGTTTCAGTGTCCGGCGCTTTCAAAAGCGGCCACCCTTTATCTGATGGTCTGTTCCGGACAAACACCCACACTAAAACTGTCATGAAAAGCGTTATCATGCCGATCATAACAAAGGAATACCGCCAGCCGATCCAATTGCTAAGCCAGACCAAGGGTGCAGCGGCAATCAGCGAGCCCACTCCGCCCATAGCGAGTAAAAGGCCGGTCATATAAACAAATTCTCTGGGGTTAAACCATTCAGACAGAATTTTCAATGTGGGGACAAACAACATGGAAGCGCCAATACCAACGACTGTTCGGCCAATAATGGCCCATGTTACCGTAGGCGCCAACCCAAGTATAATGGAACCAAGACATGCCACGGTAAAGAAAAAGGTAATCGTTTTGCGGGGGCCCCATGAATCAGAGAGCAGACCTGCCGGGAGTTGCATAATGGCATAAGGGTAAAAATAGGCAGCTCCTAAAAGCCCGATCAGCGATCCGCTGGCATTCAAGTCATGCATCAAGTCAACTGCTAGTACAGAAGTACAAAGACGATGAAAGTAAACCAGGATGTAGCTGCTGGAGAGTAGCCCGAAGATCAGCCACCGGTACTGCTGCATTTGATAAATTGTATTGTTGTGCATATCCGAATGCATTTTCCGGTGCATGGGTGAAGGTGCGGCTAATCCCGTGCCGAGCCTGCTCCGCACGAATACTGATTGCTTATGGTCTTTGCAATATGTCCGATCATTTCGGATTAATCAAGTGCAATTCATAACCAGACGGCGTCATTATGGTGCGTGACCACCCGCTATCTTACCAATGACATTACCGACGACAGGATGCAATGGCGCAATGTTTTTCGAGACCTTGTCAGGTAATGCGAAGATTTTCTGGGGATATCCAAATGTTCAGAATCAATTGTTCAAACATCGATGAGTGTTTTTTTAAATTGTTAAAGGCCTTTTCTCAAAATTGACTTGACTATAATAACGTGTTAATGTGTTTCAGTTTTTATAAAGCTGTATCTATCCCGGACTTTAGTATAAATAGTGCCTGAACGGAAATCGTCTTTTTCGCCAATCTCTGCGTCCGGCTCAAATTTTAATCCTCAAAATACGTCCAGTATTCCTGCGGTTAAAATTTTCGCCGTCCTTGACCTTGACGAAAAATCCTGGT
>SLIE01000388.1 GCA_007135795.1 Desulfobacterales bacterium | reverse complement strand
TTCAAGGCGGCTTTTTCCCGATCCACATGAAAGAACAGCCTTGGCATATCTGCTTCCACGGATGTGTCGATATCCACGACGCCTTCTTCTTGATGCATCCGCGCACGAACAACCTCCGATGCACGAATAAGATCATCGTAGCTGTGATGCGGGCCGCCATATACTTCTGCCACGACGGTTGCAAGAACAGGTGGGCCGGGGGGCATTTCGACCAGTTTTATATTGGCGCCGGTCTCCCGGGCGATCCGATCGATATCATCCCGGATTCTGAGGACAAACGCATGGCTGTCATGCGCTCTTTTGGTATGGTGAATCAGGTTTACCCGGATATCCGCCACATGCGGTCCCTGACGCATGTAATACTGGCGTATCATTGAATTGAAATCCATCGGGGAGGAGGTTCCCACATAAGATGAGAAATCGGTCACCTCTGCTTGTGTACGGAGATAATCCTCAACCTTGCGGACAATACCATCGGTGTTTTCCAGTGTGACGCTCTCCGGCATGTCAATGACGATCTGGATTTCATTCTTGTTGTCAAAGGGGAGCATTTTAAGGGGTACCAGCCCCGTTGCCGGCAGACCGACGGAGAGAAAAAATAATATCGCCGTTACAACCAGCAATACATACGAGCGTCTTCTCGATTCGATCAAGGGATTCATCAGCCGGCTGTAAATGGCGTACATCCGTGTCTGCTTTACATCCGGTGGCTTTTTTTCATTCGGGTCCACGCGAAGGATCATTTTCGATAAGACAGGCGTGATGGTGAGCGCAACCACGGTCGAAAAGAAAACTGCAACCGGAACGTTAATGGCCATTGGCGCCATGTAGGGCCCCATCATCCCCGTTATGTAAAACATGGGGACGAAAGAGACGATAACCGCTAACGTGGATAACACAACAGGCGGCATGATCTCGTCCATGGCGGTAAGGATGGCTTCCTTTGCGGGCTGAACCTGCATGCGAAGGTGGCGGTATATGTTTTCCACGCCCACGATGGGATCATCCACAAGTAGACCGATTGTCAGAATCAGGGCAAAGAGCGTCACCCGGTTGATCGTGTAGCCGATGTACATGTTGAACAAAAGCGTCAATGAATAGGTAATCGGAACGGCGATTGCCACGATGATGCCCGAGCGCCACCCCATGACCAGGGAAAGGAGCCCGATTACGGTAGCAATGGCAAGCCCAAGGCTGGTGACCAGGTTGTTTACCTTTTCATTGGCGGTTTGGCCGTAATCGCGGGTGATGGAGATATTGATTTCATCTGCGATTACGCTTCCTTTCAGCGCTTCTATACGCGATCGCACCTGCCGGGCCACATTCACCGCATTGGTGCCGGTTTTTTTGGCAACCGCGACCGTGACTGCTTCAAAAGAATCAAGGGGGTTGCCGGACCCGGGGCCATATCCCAGCCGCGTATAAGTGGTGATTTCATCGGGGCCATCCCTTATCTCCGCCACATCCCTGAGAAAGACCGGAAGGTTCTGGTGGACTCCGATCATGAGCTGCTTTAAATCACCGATATCCTGGAAAAAAGGTCCTGCAGCCACGCGAATGGACTTATCGGCCTGGTCAAAAGCGCCGGCTTCAACCTGCACATTGGATGCCCGGATGGCGGATATAATTCCCGTGTGAGAGAGCCCGTACGCGGAAAGCCGTTCATTGTCCAGGTAAACATTGGCGACACGGGGCTGCCCGCCATGGATGGTAATGCGGGCACTGTCCTTGATTTGCTGCAGATGATCGACGACTTCTTCAGCAGTACGGTACAACTCGTGCGTACCATAGCGATCGCTGTACAATGTGGTGGTAATAATGGGCACATCGTCAATTTCAACCGGTTTTACCACCCAGGCCGTGATGCCGGGCGTTACTTCGTCTATATTGGAAAAAAGCTTGTTGTAGAGTTTGATGAGGCTGTCTTCACGGGGTTCCCCGACAAAAAAGCGGACCGTGACCACAGCGCTGCCGGGGCGGGACATGGAGTAGACGTATTCGACCCCATCGATCTGGTAAAGCAGTTTTTCCAGGCGTGACGACACCATTTGCTCGACTTCGGCGGCACTGCCGCCGGGATACGTCACGTAAACGTCCGCAACCGGAACGACGATTTGGGGGTCTTCTTCCCGGGGGGTCATCAAAAGAGCGGTCAGACCTGCAAGAAGGCTGATGATGATAATCAGGATAGCAAGGTTTCCCTCAAGGAAGGCTTTGACGATTTTGCTTGTAAGCGGACGATCCCCGGACACTTAATTATTTCTCCGTTTTCGTATGGACCGGTGAAAGCTGGCGTCCCGTAACCGATGACAGTACAGGGTGAACGAGTACAATATCCTCATGCGACAGACCGGAAAGTATTTCAATAAACCCTTCCTGCGAGGGGCCTGTTTTGACAAGTCGTCCAATGACACGCTCATTGATCACGTACTGGACCATTTCAAGCTGACCGACGCGATATACCGCTGTCTCAGGAATGAAAATCGCTTCTTCGGGGGTGGCATTAATCCATATCCGGCCGAAAGTGCCGGGCAGGATATCATTTGTATCCGTAAACGGGAGGCTCACCTTGGCGGTCCGGGTTCTGGATGATGGTT
>SLIE01000284.1 GCA_007135795.1 Desulfobacterales bacterium | reverse complement strand
GGACGCTGAAGGCATTTTCACATCTGTAAAACAGATCCTAACCGATGGTTGATTCCCGCAGACCCGAAAAAAAAAATCCCAAAAAGCGCCTGGACACCCTCGTGGTGGAACGACAACTGGCCGAAAGTCGCCAGCGCGCATCCGCCCTTATAATGGCGGGGAACATTCTTGTCAATGATACCCCGGTGGACAAACCCGGTGCGTTTATCAACCCGGATGCCGTTATCACGAGCCGTGTCGAAGATCTCAGGTACGTGAGCCGGGGCGGCCTCAAGCTCGAACATGCCCTTGATTTCTTCAAAATTGATGTAAAAAACGCAAACTGTCTCGATGTGGGGGCATCCACCGGCGGGTTCACCGACTGCCTCCTCCAGAACGGGGCCAAAGCGGTCTGCGCAATTGACGTGGGTTACGGCCAACTCGCATGGAAACTCAGGCAGGATGACCGCGTTAAAGTCATTGAACGGTCCAATATCCGCTACATGACCGCCGAGGATCTCCCCGGCCCCTTTGACCTGGTGACAATCGACGTTTCCTTTATTTCCCTTAAAATCGTCGTACCCGTTGTAAAAGCATTTTTAAAACCCGGCGGCCGGATACTGGCCCTGATCAAGCCCCAGTTCGAAGTCGGCAAAGACCAGGTCGGCAAAGGTGGTGTGGTAAGGGATACGTCCCTGCATGAAAAAATTATCCGGGAACTCGAGATTTTTTTCAGCGCCAATGCCGGGCTCATCAGCGCAGGGGTGACACCATCCCCCATTAAAGGGCCCAAAGGAAACACGGAATTTATTATATTGATGCACTTATAAAAGTCCGAAAATGTGTCACGCCCGATCTTTCCGGTAGTGTTTTACGGTTGATTTTTTTTAGTCAGACAGATAAGAATGTTAAGCTTGATGAACCTACATAGTACCATTGTTTTTACTGATGAATCCGTGCTTTCATACTTCCTTGCAATGGAACAAGCCGGAATTGCCCGCATACGGCAATTGCCATCATCATTTAGCTCACGATTGAAGGATTGAGAAAGGCACGTTAGCGAATTAAATTAAAAATCCAGCAATAGAGAGGAGTTAAAAGCAAAATGACTGACAAACTTAGAAACGTTGTGCTGATCGGGCATGGCGGCTCCGGCAAGACCTCCCTGGCAGAAGCGTTGCTCTTTAATGCCGGCGTTACCACACGGTTCGGCAGCGTTGACGAAGGTAATGCTGTAATGGATTTCGAGCCGGAAGAATTAAAACGAAAAAGTAGTATCTCTTCTGCATTTCATCAGTTTACTCCGAAGAAAGCCCCCTTGAACATACCGGTCAATATCATCGATACCCCCGGTGACCAGAACTTCTTTTCCGATACCCGGTTGTGCATGCAGGCCGCAGACGGTGCAATCGTGGTAATCGATGCCATTGACGGCGTCAAGGTCCAGACGGAACAGGCCTGGGAATTCGCGGATGAATTTGGAATGCCCCGCATTATCATGATAAACAAGGTTGACCGGGAACGCGCTGATTTTTACCGGGCATTTGAAGATGCCGTCGATATTTTCAGCCCCAAGCCGATCATTTTGCAGCTTCCCATTGGAAAAGAAGCCGATTTTAAAGGGATCGTCGATCTCGTAAATATGCAGGCCTATACCTACGAAGATGGCAAAGCTGTCAAAATCGATATCCCTGCGGAGATGCAGGACGAAGTGGACGCCGAACGCGAAACAATGATTGAAAACATTGCCGAAGCGGACGACACACTTATTGAAAAATACCTTGAAGGTGAAGAACTCACCCATGAAGAGGTCATTGCGGCACTGCGGAAGGGAACCATCGAAAGAACATTTGTTCCCGTCATCTGCGGATCCGCAACACTGAATATCGGCATGGACCTGCTTGCCGCCCTGATTGTCGAATCGCTCCCCTCCCCTGCAGACATGGGGCCCAAAACGGGTTTCAAACCGGACACGGAAGAAGAGATTGAACGCGAACCCTCCGCGGATGCGCCATTTTCAGCCCTGGTTTTCAAGACACTGGCCGACCCGTATGCCGGCCGGTTGACGCTCTTCCGGGTTTATTCCGGAACCCTTGGCGCGGATGGCGGTTTTTTCAACGCCACCAAAGAGGCAAAGGAACGCTACAGCCAGCTCCTGCAGATTCATGGGAAGGAACAAAAGCCCGTCAATGGCGCAGGCCCCGGCGATATCGTGGCCGTGGCCAAGCTGAAGGAAACATTGACCGGCAATACACTCTGCGACCCTGCCAACCCGATTGTCTATAAAGCTGCAGAACCGATGCAGGGCGTCGTCACATTCGCCATCTCCCCGAAAAGCAAAGGGGATGAAGACAAGATCTTCGGCTCTCTCGGCAAGCTGCTCGAAGAAGATCCGGGCCTCAAACTCGAACGCAACGAAGAAACCCGCCAGTCGTTGATTACCGGTATGGGCCAGATTCACATCGAAGCAACGGTTGAAAAGCTCAAACGAAAGTACAACGTGGAAGTCAATCTCAACGTTCCGAAAGTGCCTTACAAGGAAACATTCAAAAAGAAGGTTTCGGTCCAGGGCAGACACAAGAAACAATCCGGCGGGCATGGTCAATTCGGTGACTGCTGGGT
>SLIE01000331.1 GCA_007135795.1 Desulfobacterales bacterium | reverse complement strand
TGTTTTTGGATGAAATCGGTGAAATTTCTCTAAATACACAGGCTAAGTTGTTAAGAGTCATTGAAACGAAAAAGATTGAAAGAATTGGCAGCAATAAGGCAATTGATGTGGATTTTCGGTTGATTTGCGCAACGAATCGTGATCTTCACAAAGCTGTTGAAGAAGGGAGCTTTCGGGAGGACCTTTTTTTTTTTTTTTTTTCTATTACCATTGATATACCGCCGCTAAGAGAGCGTAAGGAAGACCTTCCTGATTTAATCCGTTTTTTTGTCAAAGAATCGGAAAAAGACCTTAAGAAGAAAATTAATCATATTGAAGCGGGTGTAATGGAATATCTGCTTGCTTATGACTACCCGGGGAATATTCGGGAATTGAAAAACATCATTGAGCGGCTGGTGGTTTTGTCAGCGGAAGGCACTATTCGGACTTCTGGTTTGCCGGAACCTTCCCAAAGTGGCCGATTGAGCCAGAAACCTGAAATCATCAAGCCTTTAAAGGATGTCAGAAAAGAATACGTCGAAATAAAGGATCTTGACCCTGGAAATACTTACTGGTTCGCTGCCACCAGCCATGATGACAATGGACGTGAAAGTGATTTTTCAGAAAAAATTAGTCATGCTGTGCCTTTGCCAACCTACACTGTCGAGATGACCGTTTCCGAAGGAACCGGAGGCCTTATACGGTTTAGCGAAAACAATATAGACTGCAAGGACTCTTGTACCATCGAAGAAATCAAGCACCACAGTTCGCCTTCATTCACGATCATTCCCGACAATGGTTTTCAAATATCCGAGGTTTGGATCAACGATTCAAGTGCAGGACCAATTCCAAGTTATACATTTGAGAATATAGAAAAAAATCATTCAATCACGGCTCAGTTTTCACGAAAAAAATATACAATTACCGCATCCGCAAGTGATGGTGGCACCATCGAGCCTTCAGGTGAGATCACCGTGCTTCACGGCGGATCGCAATCCTTTTCAATTACTGCTTCGGAAGGATATGAATTCACTGCTCTTGACGTCAATGGAGATTCTGTTGGACCTGAAAGCCCATATGAATTCACTGGGATTATCGCCGATAACGCCACCATTCATGCCACTTTTACCGCAATCAGTTCAGGTGGGGGATCGGGTGATGATGGCAATACGGGTAATAACCCGGATCCCGGCGATGACAACGGCGCAGATGATAACCCAGGAACCGGCGACGATAACGATGTCGGTGATGATCCGATTGAAGTCCCGGGAGATGAAATAGGGGACCCGGCCGAGCAGTTACCCGATACTCCCGTTTTAATTGAACCAAAAGCAAATGCAGTATTGTACCCTGGTGAACCGGTTCGTTTTGAAACCGATATTTATTCCCATCCCGAAGGCTTCGTGCACAGTGCTTCGCGCTGGCAAATCAGACGGGTTGATAAAAAGAACTACTTTTATGATAAGACTACTGTAGAATCAACGGTTCATGAAGATTCCATAGACCAGTTAAAGACCGGTTTAAAGTATGCCTGGCGGGTGGGCTTTCAACATGCGGGGAGCGATCAGTATGCATGGTCTGAAGAACGTCAATTCGTTATGGGAGAGGAAATTGTTGATGACAGGACACCACCTGTCAATCGAGGGCAAGCGAGAAAAGATTTTACAATGGTCTCTTTTACGCACTGGGCCGATAATGACTGTTCAGAAACGACCTTTTCACCATTGCTGGAATCTGACTACGCATCTGGGGATTACCGAATCGCAACATATGATCCAACATTGGAAGGTGGTGGTGGATACCGGGAATATGGAAATTTTGAAGTCGTTCCGGGAAGAGCCTTCTGGATCCTTGCAAGAAACGGAATAAACCTGACCCGCAAAGGGGTTCCGGTAACAACTGAAGAGGATATCTATGTACCTCTCCGCTACAATGCTGCCACGAAAAACGGATGGTCAATGATTGCCGTTCCCAACAATGCTGTTTATTCATGGGGTGACATAGAAATCCATGTTTTTGATGATGAAGGAGAACTCGTGGACGGCCCCAAACTCATCCGGCAATTATCACAGGACAACCCCTATATCGACAAACGGATATGGGAGTGGAAAAACGGGACTGTTGGTAAATACGAATCTCATGATTCAAATAACTTCAAATTGACACCACACACGGGATACTGGGTAAAAACCAGAAGTGCAAATGTAACATTGGTTTTCCCTTATGACATGCAGGTGGCTGTATCCAATCCGGGTACTTTACTCGCTGGCTTGTGGCATGCCGGCATTGACTGGATAGGGGAAAAACTCTCACCAGGCTCAGTTTTTGCCGATCTTTCATCAGATGATATCAAGCCGCCCATGCCGATGGACGGATTATCCGACAACCCATCTGAAGCATCGTCTTCGGATTCGTCCGCAAGCTGTTTTATCGGCACTATGTCCGGCAATCTCAACTAATAACAGGAATCAATCAAAAAGGCGGAGGTGCCGGAAAGTCTATTCCGGCACCTCCGCCTCTTTTTTCACAACCATCCACAACCTACTCTCAAGCCAACATGCGCTCCAGCGATGGGCAAACCACCTGTGATGCATTATTTGTCTATGAAGTTATGCCATGTCATCA
>SLIE01000203.1 GCA_007135795.1 Desulfobacterales bacterium | reverse complement strand
CTGGTATACGTTATTCACTCTATTTGACCGAGCAGTGATATGGATTAATTTTTGGAATTAGGGATCTGAGCGAGGAGTTAGGCTTTTGATTAAATTTAGGAAAACGGCTATCAATATATGGGATCTCATAAAAAGGTCGATAAAACATGTCTGAATTACGCCAGAATATTCTGACCGGCAACTGGGTGGTCATTGCACCGGAGCGAGGGCAAAGGCCTGAAGGGCTTCAGGTATCCGCGCAAAAGAATCTGGATGACAATCCTGTCTATGATGCGGCATGTCCCTTTTGTCCCGGCAACCAGATGGAAAAAGATCATGCTATTGTCGAGGAGATAAGCAACACGGCGGGCGAGTGGTCGGTGCGCGTGGTGGAAAACAAGTACAAGATATTTGACCAGCATGAGGCGTGTTCGGGTACAATGCAACCGTTTAACCATTACGGGCCTTATGTGTATTACCATGGATGCGGTGAGCATTATCTCGTGATCGAGCACCGTGCGCACAACCTTGTCATGGGTGCTATGAATGACGAATCCCTCCGTGACGTTTTCGCGTGCTACCTTGAATCCAGTCGCAAATTAAGAAGCCATCCCGGCAATATGATCGTGCTTTTGTTCAAGAACCAGGGGGTGAAGGCCGGGGCGTCACAACCGCACCCGCATTCACAGATTGTCGGCAGTCGGGTGGTTCCGTCATGGATCCGGAATGCCCTTCATGTTCAGGAGGGGTATTTTGATACAAAGGGGAGTTGTGCCCTTTGCGATATTATCCATTTTGAATGCCGGGAAAAAATCCGTGTAATTAAGGAAACGGAACTCGTCGTGGCGTTGTCGCCATATGCGGCGGGAAACCCTTACGAGGTATGGGTTGTCCCGAAACGCCATTTTTCGTGTTATGTCGATATCGACCGTGATACCTTGTCTGAACTCTCTGCCATGGTGGGATGCATCCTGCGGGCGTATGTGAATTACCTGGGAAACCCGGATTTTAACTATTTTATTCATTCCAGTCCGTTTCCATTGACCGGTGTTCCGTACTATCATTTGTATGTGCAGATCATTCCCCGCATACAGGAGATCGGTGGATTTGAGATCGGAACCCGGATCCCCGTCAATTCGGTTTTGCCGGAAGATGCGATGCGGTTGTATGCCAATATCGTGGATGGCACAAAGGGCGTAAACCCATAGCCCACGGAACACACGGAAAAAGGGCGGAAAAAGGGCAAAAGAAAGAGCGGAAGGTCTTTTGCCTCCGGCGGAAGGTCAGAACCTGATCATTAAATGCCGAAGGCAAATATTCTCGCCCTTTGATTTTTTGATTTTTGCCCTTTTTCCGCTTTTTTTCCGTGTGTTCCGTGGGCAATGCCCTTGACCTTCTAGTAATCGAGTTCTATCCGCAGCGACAAAAAATCCATCAGGTCTTTCAAAGAAATGATGCCGACGAGTTTGTCATCTTCTATCACCATCAGTCGACTGTTTCCCGTCTGGTTCATTGCTGAAAGCGCCTGGACGGCATCCGTATCCGGGTGAATTGTATTTTCCTTGTCGCAACGTGCCGCAATGTCACCGACACGCTTCGATTGCCACTCCGCTTTGGGAACTTCCTTGATCTGACTGGTGGTGATGCACCCTTCCACCTTGCCGGCACCTGAAACCACGGGGTACATTTTGTGATGATGCCGGTAGATATAGTCTTCGACAACTTCGGTTATCGTCAAATCCGGTGAAACGGTAATCGGCTCCGTGGTCATAAAACGATGAACATATTCGCCTTCCAGCGCCTTTCGTGTCACCAGTTGCTGGTATGACGACTGGGCTGCGCTGTACAGGAACATGCCGATCAGAAACCACCACATTCCGCCAATGAGGTTGCCGCCGAGAATGCTGAATATCCCCAGGAGGATCAAAAAAACGCCGAACCCGGAACCAATGTTGGCAGAGACCCGGGTCGCCCAGCGCAGGTTCCCCTTTATCCCCCAGAGAATCGATCGAAGCACCCGGCCACCATCGAGGGGGAAGGCGGGTACTGTATTGAACGCTGCCAAAAGTCCATTGATGATCGCGAGATAAAAAATCACGCCATTGACCGGGGGCGGGATGTTGGTCGCCACGCCTGCCGAGTAGATGATGTAAAAGACGATTGCGATCACAATGCTGGACAAGGGACCGACAGCCGCCATCATGAACTCGGCCTTGGGGCTTGGGGGGTCTTCCGGCATTTCAGCCATCCCCCCGAAGATGAAAAGGGTGATCCCTTTCATGTGCAGGCCGTATTTCCTGGCAACCAGGGAATGGGAGAATTCATGCACGATAATCGAAAGAAACAATCCCAAAGCCCCAACAACTCCCATTATCCAATAGGTCCGGTTATCCAATCCTTCTATCTGAAATGGGAAAAAGCCGGTCGACAGGGACCAGGTAATGAGGATCGCGATGATTATCCAGCTCAGGTCAACGCGTACCTGAAACCCTAAAAGTTTTAATAGGTTGACTCGTCTTCCGAACATATAATGTTTCCTGGGGGGAAAGCCGCGCTTGGGTTGGGATTTTGCAGCATGCTGAGAAATCAGCAGGTTCCTTGACAATACGGGATAAAGTCGTTATAATTCG
>SLIE01000254.1 GCA_007135795.1 Desulfobacterales bacterium | reverse complement strand
GGGGTATGATGTGATCGTTGTTGAAAAAAACCCTTACCTGGGTGGTAGGGTGGCGCAACTCAATCAATATTTTCCCAAACTTTGTCCCCCCACATGCGGTCTCGAGATCAATTTTAAACGAATCAAGGACAACCCGCGAATCAAGTTTTTCACCCTTGCCGAGGTTGAAAATGTGACGGGGTCACCCGGTGACTACAAGGTCGGTATCAAGCTCAATCCTCGTTATGTCAATGAAAACTGCACATGCTGCAATGCCTGTGCGGAAGCCTGCCAGGCGGAAATCCCCAATGAATTCAATTTCGGCATGGACAAGCACAAGGGGGCTTACTTACCCCATGAAATGTCCTTCCCTTTCCGTTATGTGATTTCTCCCCAGATAATCGGTACGGAAGATGCCAACCGCTGCAAGGATGCGTGTCCGTACGATGCCGTTGATCTGGAAATGTCTGCGAAAACCATCGAATTGAATGCGGGCGCCATTGTCTGGACTACCGGATGGGAGCCCTATGATGCCGCAAAAATCGACAATCTTGGTTTTGGCAGATACCCGAACATCATCACCAACATGATGCTGGAACGGATGGCCTCTGGAAACGGACCAACACAGGGGAAAATACTGAGGCCTTCGGACTCCAGTGAGCCAAAAAGTATCGCTTTTGTTCAGTGTGCCGGTTCACGTGATGAGAACTACCTCCCGTACTGCTCTTATATCTGCTGCATGGCTTCGTTGAAACATGTCACTTATATTCGTGAGCAATATCCGGATGCGGAAATTACCATCTATTATATTGATATGCGTGCACCCGGGTACAAGTATGAGAAATTCTACAACAAGATCAAAGAAGATGAAAAAGTTACATTTATCAAGGGGAAGGTTGCGGCGGTTGAAGAAGCGGCCGGAGACGCGATTATCGTAACTGCGGAAGACGCTATCAGTGGCGAGAAGCTGCATCAGACAGTTGACATGGTAGTTCTTGCAACCGGTATGCAGCCTTCTGCAGCGGCTGCAAAATTGCCTGCTGACTTGCAGTTTTCCGAAGACGGCTTTGTCATCAACGACTTTGAAAAAGGCGGTATGTTTGCTGCCGGGTGTGCAAACCGCCCTGCAGATGTCATGATGTCGAACCAGAATGCAACCGGTATGGCTCTCAAGGCCATTCAAACCCTGGCGAAGCGGTAGGAGGTCAAAAATATGAGTAAAAAATACGGTGTTTACATTTGCACTGGCTGCGGCATCGGAGATGCCCTGGATATAGAGGCGATCTGCGACATAGTCGAAGAAGAAGCCCTTCCCTGTACCACGCATGAATTCTTTTGCAGCGAGGCCGGGGTTGACGTAATTAAAACAGATATTGAAGAAAAAGGGATCAACCACTTCGTGATTGCTGCCTGCTCCAGGCGTGTCAATCACAATACTTTCAAATTCGAGGGTTGTGTGGTGGAGCGGGTCAACATCCGCGAAGGTGTTGTATGGTCGCATCCCCGGGATCAATTCCCGGCATTGACGGCAGAAGAAAAAGAGGACGAAGCAAACTTCGACCGGGTCCAGATGATGGCCGAAGACTATGTCCGAATGGGCATGGCGCGGATTGAAAAAGTCAAGGAGAACACCCCCTATATACCTGAAACACTGAGCAAGCGTATCCTGGTTATCGGTGGTGGGGTTACCGGTATGGCGGCAGCGCTCGATGCGGCTGCCACCGGGTATGAAGTGGTGATCGTTGAAAAGGAAGATGCAATCGGTGGTCACAGTGCCAAATGGCGCAATCAGAGTCCGGTAAGCCCGCCCTACGACAAGCTTATACAGCCCAAGGCGCCAGGTTTGATCCGGCAGGTGGAGGCAAATCCGAAAATTGAGATCCGCACTTCCACGATCGTTGCCCGCATTGCCGGAGAACCGGGGAATTTTACCGTTACCCTGAAGAAACCGGGTGAAAAGATCGAGTTTGACGTTCCTTATCCGTTGCCCCCGGAAATGCGGGTGGATGAAACCGGTAAAGAGCTCGACCATGAAGTGCTCATTGAAAAATACAAGGAATATAACGAAGGTCGCCGGGACATTCTCTCTTTGGATCCAACCGGTGAAAGCTTCGGCGCGGTAATTCTTGCAGCCGGCTGGCGTCCGTATGAACCGGCGGCGGATGAGTTTTCGAATCTCGGTTGGGGGAATGCCGACGTAATTACAAATTACCAGTTCGAGGAACTTGCTGCAAAAGGGAAGGTCAACCGACCTTCTGACGGAAAACCTGCCAAAAACGTTGTCTTTATCCAGAGTCCCGGAAACGGAACGGACGGGGATTTTCCCTTTACCGGCGCAATCACCTCCACAGTGGCCCTTAAACAGGCAAAATATGTCCGCGATGATTACCCGGATGGAAACGCCTATATCCTGTATCAACACATGCGTACACTAGGCCTTTCGGAATATCTGTACAAGGAGTTACAGCAGGACCCGGGTGTTTTCATGACCAAGGGAAACGTGACCGCCGTTGCGCCCAAAGGCGGGAATTTGACCGTGGATGTGCAGAACACCTTGATTGGAAAAGAGATACAGTTGAAAGCGGACCTTGTGGTTCTGGGTACCGGCATGGTTCCGGCCACGTATGACGATCCTACCGTGAACCTGGCATACCGTCAGGGCCCGGGATTCCGGGACAATGAATTGTTTGACCGCTACGCGGATTCCAACTTCATCTGTTTCCCCTACGAAACCCAGAGAACCGGGATTTATGCCGCGGGTGCCGTAAGACGCGGGCTCAGCATCGAGGAATCGATGGAAGATGCAACCGGTGCAGCGCTTAAATCGATTCAGTGTGTTGAATCCGTCAATCGAGGCGTTGCCGTACACCCCCGTTCCGGCGACTTGACCTTCCCGGATTTCTTTTTTCAGCGTTGTACGCAGTGTAAGCGTTGCACGGATGAATGTCCGTTTGGCGCCATCGATGACGATGAAAAAGGGACGCCCAAGCCAAATCTGGCCAGATGCCGTCGTTGCGGAACCTGTATGGGCGCCTGTCCGGAGCGTATCATCAGCTTTGCCGATTACAGTATCGACAGCATCGGTTCCCAGGTCAAGGCGGTTAAAGTGCCCTCCGAAGATGACTACGATGAGCCGCCGTTCAGAATCCTTGGGTTGGTTTGCGAAAACGATGCTTACCCCGCCCTGGATATCCTCGGCCTGCAGCGACGGTCCTATTCGGCTGATGTTCGCCTGATTCCGGTGAGATGCCTGGGGTCGGTCAATGTCATCTGGATCAAGGATGCTCTCTCTCAGGGTATGGATGGTGTTTTTCTCCTTGGTTGCAAACATGGGGATGATTACCAGTGCCATTTTGTCAAGGGTAGCGAGCTGGCGAGTATCCGGATGAAGAAGATCGGCGATGCCCTGTCTTCTTTGGCCCTTGAAGAGGAACGTGTCGCCCAGTTTGAAGTGGCGATCGATGACTACGACAAGATCCCCGATATCATAAATAAATTTGTCTCGGATGTCGAAGATCTCGGGCCCAATCCTTTCAAAGGGTTCTAAACTACAAACACGTATGCGCCTGGTCCGGATATAACGGACCAGGTGCATCTCCATGATTTTTCGCATAACGGATATGGATTAAATACGGCATATCGCCTTTTTAGGAGGTTTTACAATGGCTGAAAAATTCCTGATTCAACCAGATCTTGAATTTATAAAGGATATACGCGCACTCGGTGGCGAGTCGCTAAAAAAATGTTTTCAATGCGCAACCTGCTCGGTGGCCTGCCCCATCGCGCCGGATAACAAACCTTTCCCCCGGAAAGAAATGATTGCTGCATCCTGGGGTTTGAAGGACAAACTGGTTTCCAGCACGGATATCTGGTTGTGCCACAATTGTGGCGATTGCAGCAGTCAATGTCCTAGAGGGGCAAGTCCCGGAGATGTCATGGCAGCCCTCAGGGGTAAGGCGATTGAACATTATGCGGTGCCCCAAAGCGTGGCAAAAGCGGTGAATGATACGAAAATGCTGCCGTTCCTGGCAATCCTGCCCGCTATTGTGTTTCTTGCGGTTGGTTTGGGTCTAAAGGTCTTTGGTATTCACTGGCTTAATTTTTCCCCTGAGCTTACGGCCGAGGGACAAATTGCCCATGGCAATTTCTTCGCCCACTGGTTGGTTGATCTGATCTTTATTCCGCTTTCGATCTGGGCGGTTGCTATTTTTGCGCTTGCTCTGAAGCGGTTTATTGCGGATATTCATAAAAACGCCCTTGCCGATGGCACAACGACCAAAGAGAAAATTGAGATCAAGCCGTTTCTCATGTCAATCGGACGGGTCATTCCCAACATTTTGAAGCACAAGAAATTCTCCCAGTGCGGTGAGAATAACAACCGTGCCACGCCCCACATGATGGTTCTGTTTTCCTTTATTGCCCTTGCGTTTGTTACGGGTTTCTTTTTCATTTATCTTTACGGCCTTGGAATTCATGGACCGTACTCACAGTTGAACCCCGTCAAGATTCTTGCCAACATCGCAGGTATCGCGCTTATCATCGGTGGTGTCATGCTTTTCAAGCAGCGTTATGAGAAGGTCGGTGAGATTTCCACCTATAAAGACTGGTATTTGCTCGGAATCGTCATAGGTCTAGGTGTTACGGGGATGCTCGCCCAGTTTACCCGGTTGGCCGGGTTTGAATTCCTGACATACCTGATTTACTTCATCCATCTGATGTTTGTATTTCACTTGTTCGCCTTTTTACCCTTTTCAAAATTGGCGCATCTGGTTTACCGGACCGTGGCCATGGCATACAATGATTACTCCGAACGCGATGTAAAGAAAATCTGATCCGCAGGAGTTGAAATCGTAAAAATAAAAAAGGGACGCCGATTATTCGGGTCCCTTTTTTTTGCCTCTGACCGCTTGCTTTTTTACCGCTTGGATAAAGGAACCGCGCATGTCATATCTATCCCGCGTCAGCACCGGCTGGGACAGCCTGGATAAAATCATCGATCATCTGAGAAGGGGCGACAATGTCGTTTGGCAGGTTGATGAATTTGATGACTATCAGCGACTGGCATCGCTATTTGTAAATCGGGCGCTCAGTAATGGCGAAAAAGTCGTGTACGTCCGTTTCGCCCGGCATATGCCGATCCTGGAGGATAACGAAAAGATTTCAATCTATCAGTTGAAAACCGAAAGCGGGTTTGAATCGTTTTCAACCGCGGTCCATGCAATCATTACCCGGGAGGGAAGAGATGTGTTTTACGTCTTTGACATGCTCTCTGATCTTCTGCATGGGTGGGCCACCGATCTGATGATCAGAGATTTTTTTTACATTACCTGTCCGTACTTGTATGAACTCAACACCATTGCCTATTTCGGGATTTTAAGGAACAGGCATTCCTTCAAGGCAATTGCGCGTATTCGGGAAACAACCCAGCTATTGATCGATGTGTATAATTACAAGACGAACATTTGCATCCATCCGATCAAGGTACAGCATCGTTACTCCCCGACCATGTTTTTCCCCCATATCAAAAGAAAAGACAAACTTGAACCGGTCATCAACTCTGTTGACGTGACGGAGATGTTTTCTCACTTGTTTGATCCAAGTGGTGTAGGCGCGCATCGGCAACTTGATTATTGGGATAAGCTTTTTATCGAAGCCGGAGACCTTTACAACTCGGATGCGGCGGCTGAAGAAAAAGAAGACATGGTGGAGCGGTTAAGCCGCCTTTTATTGTCGCGGGACCAAAGGGTTATTGATCTGACCCGGAAATACCTCTCCCTGGAAGATTTTATGGAAATCAAGCGGCGATTGATCGGGACGGGGTATATTGGCGGGAAATCCTTGGGGATGCTTCTTGCAAGGAAAGTCCTGGTAACAGAAAGGCCTTTTGAAACAGAAAAAATTCTTGAAAATCATGATTCCTTTTTTATCGGCTCCGATGTTTTTTATTCATATATCGTGCAAAACGGCTGGTGGAAGCTGTTTATGGCACACAAAACAAAAGAGGGATATTTCTCAAAGGCTGCCGATCTTAAAGAAAAAATGCTGACCGGTATCTTCCCTGATGAAATCAAGGAACAGTTCCAGCTGATGCTCGAATATTACGGTCAATCCCCGATTATCGTAAGATCGTCGAGCCTTCTGGAAGATGCCTTTGGAAGTGCTTTTGCCGGGAAATACGAAAGTTTTTTTTGTGTGAACCAGGGAACACCGGAGCAACGGTATGCGAATTTCGAGGAAGCGGTAAAGCTGATCTTTGCCTCCACCTTAAATGAAGATGCGCTTGTCTATCGGCGTCAACGGGGACTTGATCAGCGTGACGAACAGATGGCGATGCTGGTGCAGCGAGTTTCCGGTTCATATCATGAAAATTATTTTTTTCCGGCATTTGCAGGGGTGGGTCTTTCCAGAAACCCCTTTGCCTGGAAAAAAGGAATGGACGAGTATGCGGGAATGCTCAGATTGGTTTTCGGATTGGGTACCCGTGCGGTAAACCGGGTGGAAAATGATTATCCCAGGATCGTCGCCATGGATCAACCCCTTGTGAAGCCTTTGTCCGACATGGATCATTTGCGGCAGTTTTCCCAGCGTTTTGTGGACGTTCTGAAACTCGATGAAAATCAACTTCAGACGATATCGCTGCTTGATCTTAAGCAAAAAGTTCAACAGCTTCAGTTGTCACTTGCAGGTATCAGAGATTTTGAGATGGAGGAGAAATTAAGAAGCCTTGGGCGCCCGGCAAAGGAGATTTGGGTGCTTACCTTTGATGAATTTTTGACTCAAACGCTTTTTGTCGAAATTATGCGGAAAATTCTCAACTGCCTGGAAACCGTATATGAAAGCCCTGTGGATATCGAGTTCACGGTAAATTTTAATCATGCCGGCCAAATCCAGGTAAACCTGCTCCAATGCCGCCCCTTTCAGGCGGCAGGCCCGGGTGACAGTGTTAAAATACCCGAAAATATCAAAGATGAAAAACTCTTAATTCGTGCGGCGGGTGATTTCATGGGGGGGAGTGTATCCCTGCCCATCTCGGGAATTATCTATATTGATCCTGCCGCCTACATATCGCTTTCGGTTTCGGAGAGATATTCGGTGGCACGTCTTGTGGGGAAGTTGAACAGGAAATTCGCGCATCGAGAAAACATGCCGACACTTTTGCTCGGACCGGGACGCTGGGGGACGCATTCGCCTGAAATGGGGGTGCCGGTAAGGTTCTCCGAAATAAACAATTTTGTCGCCATCGGTGAGATTAGTTACCAGGATGGAAACCTGGTCCCTGATTTGTCATTCGGCAGTCACTTTTTTCAGGATCTGATTGAAACACGAATTTTTTATGTTGCCATATACCCGGAAAAACCATCTGTCACGTTCAATGATACCTGGATCAAGCAGCAGGACAATCTAATAGATACGATAATTACGGAAGGGCCGTCGTATGGGAGGGCTGTAAAGGTGATTGATACCCAGGGAAAAAATCTGTTTATGCGTTCTGATATCGTTGCGCGGCGGGTTGCTTGTTATTTCACAGAATCTTCCTAATTCGAACGCCCCGAGTTGTGAATGGCGCATGCTGTATCGACACGATAAGGGGTTTGTTCGTCTGCGCGATGTGCTTACCGGAGAAGTATATGCGTTTGATGCCAAGCAGTGCCCGGGTGACCAAGAAAAACACCCGGGCACTGCATATGGTTTATCGTTTAAACGATCCCGTACGCCACCATGGCCCGCGCAACTTTGACAAAGCCTGCGATATTGGCCCCTGCAACATAATCCCCTTTTTTGCCATAGGTTTCTGATGCATCCAGGCAGGATTTGTGAATGCTTTTCATAATCTGCAAAAGCTTGTGATCAACTTCTTCACGGGTCCAGGACAGTTTCAGGCTGTTCTGGCTCATTTCAAGCCCGGAGGTGGCAACGCCGCCGGCATTTGCCGCTTTCCCGGGACCATAGAGAATCCCCTTTTCCTGGTAGACCCGTACCGCTTCCGGGGTGGACGGCATATTCGCCCCTTCGGCCAGGCAGTAGCAACCATTTTCGATCAGGGCTCTTGCGTTTTGTTCGTCGATTTCATTTTGTGTGGCGCAGGGCAGGGCGATATCGACCTTTATGTTGTTTTCCCGGATTACGTCCCATACATTTTGTCCCAGGTAGCACTCCGTCTGATACTTATTGGAATATTCTTCTATCCGGCCCCTGTGAATATTTTTCAGTTCCATGACGTAGTAGCACTTGTCCGAATCGATCCCTTTTTTGTCGATGATCGTGGCTGAAGAATCGCAAACGCTAATTACACGACCGCCAAGTTCATTGACCTTTTCAATTGCGTATTGGGCGACGTTTCCAGAGCCACTCACTGCGACAATTTTATCTTTAAAGTCAAGCCCCCGGGTTTCGAGCATCTCTTTTGCAAAGTAGACCGTACCATAACCGGTAGCTTCGGGCCGGATCAGACTACCGCCGTATTCGAGGCCTTTCCCTGTTAAAACGCCGGTATGCTCATTGCGGATCTTTTTGTAATAACCATAGAGGTAACCGATTTCTCGTGCACCCACGCCAATATCGCCGGCCGGTACATCCATTTCCGGACCTATGTGGCGGTAGAGTTCTCTCATAAAGGCCTGGCAGAAGCGCATCATTTCACTGTCGGACTTTCCCTTGGGGTCAAAGTCGGAGCCGCCTTTTCCGCCTCCCATGGGAAGGGTCGTCAGAGAATTTTTGAAAATCTGCTCAAATCCTAAAAATTTAATAATCCCGAGATTGACGGATGGATGAAAGCGGAGACCGCCTTTGAAAGGTCCCAATGCGTTGTTGAATTGCACGCGGAATCCACGATTTACAATAACATTTCCAGAATCGTTAACCCAGGGTACACGAAACATGATGACGCGCTCGGGTTCGACGATTCTTTCGTAAATTCCTGCCTTTACAAACTCAGGATGGCGCTTGACAGTCGGTTCGAGTGTTTCCATGACTTCTATGACCGCTTGGTGAAATTCTTTTTGTTCCGGGTCCATGTATTTGACTTTGTCAATGACGCTGTTGATGGCCGACATTAAATCGCCTCCTTGGTTTCCTGATTTTTGTTGATATTGGAAAAATCCCACTTTCCGCAATTCACCCGATAATATTACATAAACTGGGTGCGATTGAATGAATTATATGCTTGCAGGGAGGAAAGCGGAGAACACAAAAATAGTGTTTATAGGATTAAAAGCGGAATGTAAACTTAAAATTAATCACTCAAACAAAAAAATGTCCGAAAAGAATTAGAAGTTACTAAAGCGTTAGCCGTTGCCATGGCCAGTTGCCGGTCATTTCCAATTCAATGGCAAAACTCAAAAATGTTCTTATTAAGACGATGATCGCAAGCATGCCGACCGATGCAAACGTCAGTTCTATAGCCACCGTTTTGATGATGTCGGCCGCTACCAGAAATTCAAGTCCAAGCAGGATTCCCCGGGCCATCTCTAACCGGTACGTATGGAAGATATCGTCCCCCCTCCCGTGTTTCGCCAGGTGGTAGAGATTCGTTGCGGTTGCATGGAGCGAAAACAGCATTATGGTGATAATGCCTAAAAGTTCGAGTATAGCGATGCTGTACTCCGCTGTAATGATAACGAAAGGCATATCTCCCATTTTTTCAACCCTCACTTTTGTACGGTTACCATTGACGGCTTCGTAAAAGTCGTCAGCACCTGACGAAGTTGGTTATGGCGCATTAACCATTTAATGTTATCACGATATCACAGTCTTTCAATCGATTAGAATAAATTTTACGATTATAACCCTGACGAATCAACTTGCCAATGCAGATAATGTTATTTAATGTCATTTTGTAAACGAAATGGAGTGTTCAAATGGAAGTCTTAATGGTTAAAGTGGAGAACGTGTATGGATAAGGCGGTTTTAATTACCGGTGCATCGTCGGGTATCGGCAGGGCGCTTGCTTTTGAAATGGGTAGACAAAGATACCGACTGGCGCTTACGGCAAGGCGGGAAGATTTGTTATGGGAGATAAAGGAAGAAATCAATCGAAAGTTTTCGCCGCCCCGCATTGTCACCCGTAAGCTTGATGTGACGAATTATGACGATGTGGTCGTGGCCTTTACTGATATGGTGGATGCATTGGATGGCATCGACATCGTCATTGCCAATGCGGGTGTGGGACTTGGAGAAAAAGTAGGCCGGGGGGATTTTGACAAAGTCAGGCAGACCATCGATATCAATTTAACCGGCGCCATTGCCACCATGGATGCGGCGGCAGCGTATTTTTTAAAGAAAGGGAAGGGGCATATCGTAGGAATTTCATCGGTGACTGCTTTCCGGGGAATGCCCGGAAGTTCCGCCTATTGTGCGACCAAAGCGGGTCTGGCGGTTTACATGGAAGCGATGCGTGCGGAACTCTATCGGAAAAAGATCGATATCACGGTTCTGTATCCAGGCTTTATTGACACGCCTTTAAATGATATGCTTCCC
>SLIE01000384.1 GCA_007135795.1 Desulfobacterales bacterium | reverse complement strand
CATAATTAAACCAAGTATATACATATAAACCAGGCTGCAGTTATAAACTGCACTATTCCAGCAAGCGATAGTCCCTTGGGAAAATCCTGAATTTCAGTTGATTTATGGATTGTTTTAAAAAAAATATATAGCAATCATAATTACTTATACCTACAAAACAAACTCTCCCCCGGTTTGAATTAAATTCTATCAAGGTGATCCTGACAACATATCCGGATGGTGTGATTAAAAAATGGCATCAATAAATTTTTCCGGGTCAAAAGGTTGCAAGTCGTCAATTTGTTCTCCCACACCAATATATTGCAGCGGCAGCTTCATGGTATTGCATATACCGATAACGATCCCCCCCTTGGCCGTGCCGTCAAGCTTGGTCATGGCAAGGCTGGTCACACCGATACCTTCGTGAAATGCTTTTGCCTGGGAAATGGCATTTTGACCGGTTGTTGCATCGAGCACCAGCAGTACTTCATGGGGAGCATCGGGCGCTCGCTTTGTAATGCTTCGCTTGATTTTTTTCAACTGCTCCATAAGATTGACCCGGGTCTGCAACCTCCCGGCAGTATCAATGATAACAATATCGCTTTGCCTGGATATCCCCGCTTCAATCGCATCATAGGCGACTGCGGCCGGATCGGCGTTTTCCCGGTGCCTGACAATGTCTGAGCCCGATCTTTCCGCCCAGATTTCAAGTTGCTCCACGGCTGCTGCCCGAAACGTATCCGCAGCACCAATAAGCACTTTTTTCCCTTCCATCTGATATTTATGCGCAAGTTTTCCTATTGTGGTGGTTTTCCCCACCCCGTTGACACCGACCACCATGATTACATAAGGTTTTGTCGATAGATCCATTTTCCGGGGATGGATCAGAAATTTCAACATTTCGGATTTTAAAAAGGTTTTCAGGTCGTCCGGGCCGGAAAACGTCGATGCGTTTTGTTCAATCTTTTTCATCAGCGCCATGGTTGTCTCAACACCAACATCCGAGGTGATCAACACTTCTTCTATTTCTTCCAGAGCATCACTGTCCGTGATGCTTTTCTCGGAAAGGATCGATTCAATTCGCCCGGTAAGTGATTGACGCGTTTTTCCAAGGCCGCTTTTCAATCTGCCCATTATACCTGGCGGCTTGGAAACGGGGGGTTCACCCGGGACTTCCCGTCGGCGGGTCCCTTTTTCTCCAATCCCCATGTCATCGGAAACAAATTCTTCCCCTCCACCTGCAATATCTTCCTTTGCCGGCTTATATCGACGTTTGCGTATTTTTTTCAACATCAACACAATAATCAGCAGGAGCAGGATAGCAAAAATGACACCGGTTGTTTCCAGCAAATACCGGGAATACAAAATTTCCGTGATTTCAAGAATATAATCAAACCAGAGCGTTTTCAGTATATTCATAAGGGAGTCGATCATGTTTTTTCCTTGTCCTTTAATTAATTATTTAAGACAGGTCTAAGATTAAACGGAAGTTGGAAATGAAATTAATAAAGGTGACCGTTATAATTCTGGTAATTTGATCAGGCGCATTCAATCTCCAGGGCTTGATCCATATTGACCGATATCATTCGGGAACCGCCGCTCCTGGCGACGGTGATGCCAAAGAGCATATCTGAAAACTCCATTGTTTTTTTATTATGGGATATCATGATGATCTGCGTGCTCTCACCGATAATCCGAAGGAGTTCGTTGAACCGGTAAACATTGACATCATCAAGTGGCGCGTCGATTTCATCGAGGAGACAAAATGATGCCGGGTTCAGCATGAATATGGAAAAGATAAACGCAATGGCGGAAAGCGCTTTTTCTCCGCCTGAGAGAAGGCTCAGGCGGCTCAGTTTTTTCCCGGGTGGCTGTATCATGAGTTCCACACCGGTTTCAAGGGGCAAATCAGGGCGCGTGAGTTCGAGCCATGCTGATCCGCCATTGAAAAGCCTTGGAAAAAGGGCCTTAAATTGAAGATTTACAGCATCAAAAGTTTGGATAAACAGTTTGCGCGTTATCCGGTTGATTCTTTGAATGACATTTTCGAGATCCGCCAGCGCTTTTTCCAGGTCGTCCTGTTGCTTCACCAGAAAGTCGTATCTTGCTTTCTGGTGTTCATACGCCGTTATGGCGCCTAAATTGACATCGCCGATTTCTTCGATTTTCGTTCGGATATCGAGTCTTTCCTTTTCAACTTTTTCAATGGAAAAGGCGGGGTTGACAACATTTTCCCGAAATTGCGACAACACGGTTGAAAAGGGTTCCGGATATCGCTCCAGGAAACGATTTACGGTGTTTTCGCGATTGATCTGCAACCCGGATAATTCGAGTTCGAGCTTGTGTATTGTTTCGCGCGTTTTCTCCATTTCGGTTTTAGCGTCGTAAATGGAATGATCCGCATTTTTTTGTTTGTCAACAAGGGCTCTGTAACCGGATTCTTCTTCTTTCAAATCGAGCTGGATCTGCTTTAGCGCAGCGACTGCTTCGGCATATGCGGATTCACAGGATATGATTTTTGCACTGGTTTCATCTTTCTGTTGTTCGCAGGAGGCGATGATCTTCTGTAATTGTTCGTACTGATCAGCACCTTCATCTTTAAATGTATTTAAACGTGATATTGTCCGGTTCGTGTTGTTCAATT
>SLIE01000239.1 GCA_007135795.1 Desulfobacterales bacterium | reverse complement strand
GCTCAAGATCAAAACTTGCGCAATCCCGAAGAATGCAGGGAATTCATTGACCGTGTATGTCTACAAGGCGTTAGCCGCAAATTCTGAGGGATTGCGTATAACGCAGATATTCACAAACCGCGAAACGCAGAAGAAACATGATACCGATTACCGATATCCGTTGCCTTGATTCATAATACCATCGGATTGCGGCGTTCATCAATCGTGAGGCCAAGTCGTTCGAGGATATCCGCCACAGCTGCTTCGAGTTGACGGTCACGACCAGCAACTTCATCGGCCGGGGTATGCTCGACCACGATATCGGGCATTGCCCCGTTGTGCTCCATGTCGGAGCCGTCCGGCAGATACCATCCGCGAAACGGCCTGCGTACCGTCGCCCCATCGATCAGGGAGTGACTGCCGGTGGAGATTACCCCCCCATACGTCTGTTTGCCCACCAGCGTCCCGCGCCCAAGGGTGCTGAATGCATGTGCCAGAATTTCGGAGTTGGAAAAACTCTTCTCATTGGCCAGCATGTTTATCGGCAGGGTATAGCGCGGGGCATCGAGTCGGTCCTGGGGGTAACGTCCATGCCGATGAGGATCGGCACCGGCGGGAAGGGTGTAAGCATGTTCCGCGGCCATAATGGATGTCAGGATTCGGTCGGTGGTATGACCGCCGCCATTGTTGCGCACATCAATAATCAATCCGTCCTTCCCTTCGGCCGCAGCATACAGGTGGGCCTGGAATTTTTCCAAAGAGGCCTGGTTCATCGCCTGAATGTGGATGTACCCGATGCGCCCGGCGGAAAGCTCCGAAACCTTCCGGCGGCTCTCTTCCTGAAACGCATCGTAGCGCAAGCGGGCAAACGCGTTATAGGAAACAGGCGTGAGAAGTGCCTGGTAGTAGAGATGCCTGCGACCTGCCGAACGCTCGAAACCGACAATGACCTCCTGGTCGACTTTTCCCCGCAATCTTTCCAACAACGTATCGTGCTCGTCAAAATCCCGCATGTCGATACTCGTTATAATGTCACCCTGCTGCAGGCGAACAGGGCCGCGAACAGAAGGACCGCCGGGAATGACACTGGTAACACGGTACCCTTTCCGGCCGTCTTCCAGCGTTACGTATTCATATTCGATACCCAGACGCCCCGATGGTTCACGCAATGCCGAACCGGGCCCCGGATTGGAAACCCCCATGTGAGAGGCGGCCAGTTCCCCCATCAGACGGTTGGCAATATCGCTGAACTCACTTGCGGTGCGAGCCCGCTTGATCAATTCCTCGTAATCCGTCACAAGCGCCTGCCAATCCAATCCCTTCAAGTCGGAACGATAAAAGCTTTCCTCGATCACGCGGGCCGCTTCCCGAAACTTCTGCAAAGACTGCTTGCGCTGATCGATGCGAATACGATCGGTGATATCAGGATAACTGTGCGCGTTACCGTTTAGTGGTGCAATACCCACCCGGCCGCCTGCAATGTAAACCACCCGATCGCCTGTCACATTGAGATGCTGAACGTTTGCGCGTGGTCCCAGGCGCTTCCGGTCACTGCCGTCCCAATTCACGGCAACAAGACCCTCGCTTCCGGAATTAAACACATAGCGATCACCCCCCGGTGTCATCTCGTTGCCGGTCTGATGAAAGGGAGATGTCGTGATACGTTCCACCCGACGCCAGGCATTTTCCAGGTCGAGGCCATCGGCATTTCGCGCTTCCGTTTCGGACAGCGGCATTGCCGCTTTGGAAATACGGACGGGCAAAGGTCGCCGTTTGCCGGCGGCACTACGCGCTTCCCGGTAGTAACTGTTCAACTCCCGCCGTGTCCGGTTTTCCATGTCCGGATCAAGATAAACCCGGTAAAGATCGTAATTTTCACCGGACCGATTTGAAATGAATGTCAATTTCTTACCATCCGCGGACCATCTGGGATTGGTATCGTTGCGTGGATGACGGGTGATGTTCACGGGATCGCGTGAGCCATCAGCCGGAATGATATAAATATTGGTGCTGAAATTAAGGTCGTTCTGCGCATAAGCGATATATCGGCTGTCCGGAGACCAGCGCCACTGGATCCCGCTGTCCCAGCCCTTCACGAGGGTTTGTTTTTTCCTTGTGGCAAGATCCATCACCACCAGGTCCCCCCGGCCGCGACGAAAAGCAATGGAGTGCCCGTCCGGAGACGGTGAAACATTGCGATCGTTGTGATACGTTGCGACAACCGGCAACACCCGGAACTGGACGGCATCATGCCAGCGAGCGGGTTCCAGTTGCTCTGGCAGAGACTCTGACTGCATGGGCGTATGATCTTCATCCGGCAAAGGGGTTTGATTATTGGGGAGATCTGGTGTCGGTTCCGGGTCAGTTGGTTCCGGCTGGATCGGGTCCGGATCGGTTGGATCCGGTTCGGCCGGATCCGGCGGATCGATCGGCTCTACCGGTGCAAACGGATCTTCCGGCACCTCGGTCGTCAGACTCACGAACAAATGCCGGGGGTCTTTCGGTTCATCCCGGACCTCGAAAGCCAAATTAATCGGGATTGTTTCGAACAGCACCCCAACCGTTTGAGTTGTGTTTTCGATTGGATGATCTTGGTAGGCAAGGCGGATTTCCTCGCGCGTCAGGCCGACATAAGCCTTGTAAATC
>SLIE01000084.1 GCA_007135795.1 Desulfobacterales bacterium | reverse complement strand
TAAATAAAAATATAGACCCATACCGGAATTGTCAATAAAAAATATTAAAACAGGTCTTACTGGCTGACATCAGCTTCCTGAGCGTTTCCCGGTAACCTTGAGAGTGCCCCCGACTTATCCCGCAAATGTCCGTTCTGCAATGAAAAGCTGCTGATCAGAAGAATTAAGACGACCCCCACCTTCTTTTTGAAGGTGGGGGAAGGTGATCAGTTTCTAACTTGTCACGACTCCATTAAAAGCTGAATTGAGCGCGCAGGAGAAGTATGTTGGGCGGGAGGCGACGAGTTTTCAGTGACGCTGGGCTTTTCTTTGACAAAGCTCTGGGTTGAGCGAGATGCAGGGATCGTTTTTTTCCGCGAGGTATTCCAGGCGCGTTAACCCTTAAAACCTTGACACAATTATAAAAATAAGTATACTTATTCATACTCAACAACACAAAACACCTGGCGATGTTCCTTGCGAACCACGATCCGATGAGATTCAATTGTTGCAATGTCACGGTGCGCGAGATTTTGCCAGTCAGTCACTTCTCCGGAAAGATAGAAGGGAAGACCGCATATGCTGAAGTTTGGATACTGATCGGCTAAAAAGATTGTCGGACGGACTTCCGGATTCACTTCCCTTGCGCGCAATGCAGCGCTTATACCGGCGTCACTGCCGCCTATGATCAAAAGCGCCATGATTGTTTCCGCCCTTGTCTGTTTTCGGTTTGTTACTGTTTTGAGTGCTTTGTCCGGGCCTGACGCAAAGCCCAACACCCACCCCCATCAAAACCGTATTTCCAAAGCGTGATCCTGATTTGGGTTGTTTTAACGCCGATTGTTATTAATCGTTATTTATAAATCGGATTAAAAGCCATTGTTGGGGGCGCATCCAGGTTAGCCGCGTCCAAGCAAGCCTTAGAGGTATAAGCGTTCTCGTGCAGTTGCCAAGACAATACAAGATGCCGCCGGGAGAAATTGTCCTTTGACAACCGTCTTCGCAGCGGGATAAACAGTTTTTTACGTCGCCATCTTAGTTTATTCTTCGTTGTTGTTGTTATTGTTTATGAGTTCCTCCATGGCAGCGATTATATTCCTTCCGCCCGAGATGGTTTTGTTCTTTCCGTCCTTATGTATGGCTGCCGAGGGTGTGCTTCGAATACTGTCTTCACTTAAAAACTGGTTGAACTGGAGAAAAACCTCCGTCAGGTCAAACGGTTCATAAGCGACGCCCTCTTTTTCAAAGGCCTCTCGAATATCCTCCGGACCCCCATGAGCCTTAGCCACATCAAAAAGGAGATGACGCACGTGGAAAGCATTTTTCATGCTTTTATCATTGTTCAGCGCATACAGAAAATAATGAATATAGGGCGCTGACTGACCCATGGGGACATCCACAAACGTGACCTGAATTTTATTGGTTTCGACCAGTTCCTCCAAAAGCGGCTCCAGTTCCGGTTCCAGGGCCCGGCATGGCGGGCAGAAATAACTCGCATATATCCTGACCTCGACCGGTCCTGTTCCAAATGACGGAAAAATGCCGTCGCCTTCTTCGGGTAAACCCTTAGCAATTGTGACATTTGCTGAAAAAATCAAAACTGTGGCCGCAATAATCGCAAGAAACAAATTCCGTTTCAACATAGTGTTTCACTTTCCTTTCAAGCACGCTTCAATCATCGAAGTTTATTTGAGCCATGAGATGACATCTTCTTTTGCCGGAACTTTCCCCACGGACTTGACCTCCCCATCGACGATCACGGCCGGTGTGCCGAAGATGCCGTAACTTGCGATCTCCATCGTGTCGGTCACTTTTTTGACATCCACGCACACCTCGGCTTCAGAAACAGCATCATTTACAACCTGAGCAGTTCTTTCGCACTTGGGGCATCCGGGCCCCAATATTTTAATTTCCATGATATCCTCCATAAGAGATTTTAAATTTATTATGTGGCCTATGGAAACAATTGACCATAAACAACACCGCCAACGGTAGAAAAAATAATTACAACAAACAAATAGGTCAACGTTTTGCGAGTGCCCAGAATCCCCCGGATCACGAGCATGTTCGGCAATGAAACCGCAGGACCGGCCAGTAGCAATGAAAGCGAAGCGCCCTTGCTCATGCCGGATCCCATCAGTCCCTGCAGGATCGGCACTTCTGTCAAGGTGGCAAAATACATCAAGGAACCTGAAACCGAGGCGAAAAAACTCGTCCAGACAGGCCAGATCATTGAAATAAAATTATGCGCCGTTCCTTCGCGCAAACCGGTCAGTTCGAAAAACATGGTCGGGTGCGTCCCCACAACGGCCTCAACATATATCGACGGAATCATAGCCTCGTGACCCGGCCTTCCAAGAAAAAACCCTGCGAACAACACACCGATAAAGAGCAGGGGCATGATCATCAGTCCGTACCCATATGATTCCTCCACCCATTGTTTGAGCTCGTCCTTTTTAAACCACCGGATCAACACCGGTACCAGCAGAACAAGGGAAAGCCCTGCAACATACCATCTTATCTCATACATAAATGCCCAGAAACCGGTGTCGGTCTGCGGCGTCCCCCAATTTGCAAATACCAGGAAGAGTACCAGCAGTGCGAAAAAAGACAAATCCTGCCAGAGACGCCGGGGCATTTCATCCGTGGGCATCACCATTTGCGGCGCGGCCAGGCGAGCCTTGTCTTCTTTGCGGTAAATCGTCGCCATGGCAAGGCCGATGACAATGGCGAAAATAATGGCCCCCACTGCACGGGCCACACCCATCTCAAGGCCCAGGACCCGGGCAGTCAGGATTATGGCCAGCACATTGATGGCCGGTCCTGAATAGAGAAAAGCAACGGCAGGCCCGATACCCGCGCCCCGCTGGTATATGCTTGCAAACAGGGGGAGCACCGTGCAGGAGCAAACGGCCAGGATGGTTCCGGAAACCGAAGCAACGCCGTAAGAGACGATCTTTTTGGCTTCAGCGCCGAAGTATTTTACAATTGCCGCCTGGGAAATAAAAACCGCAATCGCCCCGGCAATGAAAAATGCCGGAATCAGGCACAAAATAACATGTTCCCGGGCATAATCCTGGAGCATCAGAAATGCCTCCAGCACGGCTGACGCAACCCTATCATGGGTAAAGGGAACAATATAGGCAAATAAAAAAACAGCCAGTATGAGTAAAAATTTGCTTCGCTGAGTCATTTCATATCCTTGTTGTATATACCAGTATGTCCAGATACTGAATTTTATCGAAGGATCGTACTTTGTGAAGCAGCATGCTTCGATACATAAATCGCTATATCGAAATATATATATTTAAAAAAACATGTCAAGTCTTAAATTATCGAGAAACACCGCTGTTATTTATAGCTTCCACATAACAGGAATAAATATAATCCCCAGAAGCGTTTCCACATAAAAGGCCGGGCACACCAAAAGACGCAATAAACCAATTGTATGCCGTATCAGTATTTTTCCCAAACAGTTTTTAAAGGTATGTCGAAGAAAATTATCGTTTTGGCGAACCCGCGCTATTTTCTGCGTGTTGTTCTCTGCGGTGTCTTTATATAGATCGTGATATAGATCGTGCTACACATTACTCAGAGTCATTGTACAATTTTTTAACGGCACCTGCAATACCGGTATCGGGCAATATCGCAGCAATCCCCTCGTTGAATGTCCCAGCAGAATTTCATCGACAAGTCCGTAATCGTGGCGTCCCACTACCAGAAGATCGTATGCCCCGCTTTCAGCCTGGCGTAAAATATTATTCACGGGTTGGCCGAACTCTACAATAATCCCGGAAAGAGAAAACCGGCAAGCCGGCAGCTTGCTGCTATATTCGTCACACATTTTTCTTAGCAGGTTTTTTAGTTCACCCATGATTTTCTCACGGCTTTTCTGCTTCATTTCGTCCTTGCTGCCATATCCCAAAACCGCTTGAATCATCAACTCTGTAGTGGGTTTGGTCTCCTTGATGACGTGAATCAATGTCAAATGAGATTCCAGGGCGTTGGCCAGCGCTATGGATTTGCAGAGCGTCCTGTGCATGTCATCGGAGAGGTCCAGGGCATGAAGAATATGGGTGAAGGGCATGATATTTTTTCTGGCTTCCGGCAAATTCAAGGTTCCCCCTAAACAACAGATTCGATCGCTTTAAATATGATCATGGATGTAATTGCTGCTGCAGGAACGGTTAACACCCAATAGACCATGATTTTAAAAATAATTGTAAAGTTAACGGCTTCCATACCCCGGGCCAGACCAACACCAAGCACACCGCCAACGGCGGCATGAGTCGTCGATACCGGCAAGCCGAATTTCGATGCCAGAAGAACAGTGGTTGCCGCGGCAAAATCAACAGAATACCCCCGGGTGTTGGTCAATGTCGTAATCCGGGAACCAACCGTTCGGATAACCCTCGCGCCTCCCATGGCAATGCCAATGGCAATGCCTACCCCGCCAAAAAGGAGCAGATAATAAGGTACAGGTATCTTCGCCCCCACTTCGCCGGTTGTTGTCAGGAAATAAATCAGGGCCAATGGACCAATCGCATTTGCAACATCATTTGCGCCTATTGCGAGCGCTACATAGCATGAAGTCCCTATCTGTATGATACGAAATATCAATTCCGGCTCGCGAACTGCACCTTTTTTTGCAAAGAAACGAGTTAATAGATTACGCCCCCCAAAACCACCGGCAATGCCAAGCACCCCGGCGATCAGCATTGCGGAAATATCGCCTAGAGCCATGGCTGTGCCCGTAGGGGTCTTGAACAAAAACGACATTACCACTACAAATACGGCGACGCCTATAAAGACGGGGGAGAGCTTCATACCTGCCGAAAATGGATCATTTCTGCTAAGTACAAACCGGACGATGATTTTAAACATCACAAATGAAATGGTCATACTGAAAAGGGGTGATATGACCCAACTGGAAACAACGGCTCCCAGCACCCCCCAGTTTATGACACCCAATCCGCCCGTAATTATTCCAAACCCCACCATGGCACCGACAACAGAATGAGTGGTGGAAACCGGCAGGGACTTCCAGGTTGCAAAGGAGACCCAAAGCGATGCTGCCATTAAAGCTGAAAACGCACCGATTATGGCTATCCGCCGGTCTTCAAGAACCTGTGGGGAAATGATACCGCTTCGGATTGTATCGGTAACATGGCCACCAATAAATGCGGCACCAACAATAACCAGTACCCCCGCAATAATAATGGCCTGCCTTAACGTGATCGCCTTGGCACCCACAGCCGACGCCATCGAATTGGCCACATCATTTGCCCCGATATTCCAGGACATGTGAAAACCGACAACAAAACCCAAAGCTAAAATGATATATTCCATAGGCATGGCATTAACCGCGCATAATTATAATTTTTGCTGGTGTTTGATATTGACTCCCTCGGCAATAAATGCCACGTGTTCGCCGATATTGGTGGACAAATCAGCGATACGCTCGAGGCAGCGGGAGATGATGATGGTCTGGATGGACCGACGCATTTTCAGTACCCGTTTTTCAAAGCCCGGCGAGCTTGCAGCCATGACTTCAATCAGACTTTTAAGAACCTGCATGTTGTATTCGTCGGCATAATCGTCGAGTGGCGGTATCTTTTTAGCCTCTTTTGCATCCATCTCCCTCATGGAAGATATTGCCATATTGAACATTTTTTTACTTATATCGATCAAGTGTCCCATTGCCGCCACCGGCTCCAGGGGCGGGTGCTGACAGAGAAAGATGGTGCGCTCGGCAATGTTGACGCTTTGATCGGCAATGCGCTCCAAATCGTTGCTGATCCGCATAATGCCGACGATCATGCGTAAATCACGTGCCATGGGCTGTTCAAGGGCCAAAAGACGCAAGGACTGCCGATCGATTTCCAACTCGATCCGGTTGACTTCCCTGTCGCCGTCAATGACGACCTGGGCAAGGTCGTCATCACGATCCAGGTATGCCTGGGTTGCTTTTTCAAATGATTGCCGGGTAAGGGCTGCCATTTTATAAAGGGTCAGCCTGAGGTTTTCCAGTTCTCTGTGAAAATTCTGCCGTTCCATATTGAATCGGTCTCCTTTAACCGAACCTGCCGGTAATGTAGTCTTCTGTCTGCTTTAATCCGGGCCGGGTGAAAAGGGCTTCGGTTTCACCGGTTTCAACCACCCGACCCATGTAGAAAAAAGCGGTGATATCAGAAACCCGCGCCGCCTGCTGCATATTGTGGGTGACAATGACAATGGTATAGTTATTTTTGAGTTCGTGAATCAAATCCTCGATTTTTTGCGTGGCAATGGGGTCGAGTGCGGATGCCGGCTCATCCATGAGCAGTACGTCAGGCTCCACGGCCAGCGCCCTGGCAATACACAGCCGCTGCTGCTGGCCACCCGAAAGGCCCAGCGCCGAGTTGTTCAGGCGATCCTTGACCTCATCCCACAGCGCCGCCTTTAAAAGGCTCTTTTCCACGCTTTCGCGAAGCGCGGCCTTGTTTTTAAAACCGTTTACCCGAAGTCCATAGGCCACATTTTCAAAGATGGTTTTAGGAAACGGGTTGGGTTTTTGAAAAACCATACCGACCCGCCGTCTCAGGTTGACCACGTCAATGTCGGAATCGTATATGTTTTGGCCGTCCAGCAGGATTTCCCCTTCGACCCGGGTCCCGGGTATCAGATCGTTCATCCGATTAAGGCACCGAAGGAAGGTGCTTTTACCGCAACCGGATGGTCCAATGAGTGCGGTGGCCTGCCTTTGGGCAATCTCCATGTCGATTTGGTCCAGTGCCTTAAAATTACCATAATAAAAATCAACCTTCTTTACGGCAAACTTTACGTTACTCGCCATTCTGACAATATCCCCTTTTTATAATTCCGCTTTTGAAAGCGAAAAGAAAAATACACTTCCACTGGACTTTCCTTCGGGCGGGCTTTGTACCCATATTTCGCCCCCCATGCCGGTAACGGCGTTCTTGCATATGGCCAACCCCAGGCCGGTGCCGCCCGTAAAGCGACTGCGCTCCTTTTCGACCCTGTAAAAGCGCTCGAAAATCCTGTGCTGGTGATGCCTGTCAATTCCCGGCCCTTCGTCTTCTACGGCAAAGATGATTTTATCTTCGGCCGTCATTGAAGAAATGCGTAGTCTCTTGCCGTCCGTGGAATACCGGATTGCATTGTCGACGAGATTTCCAAATACACGAATAAGGGCCGCTTCATCTGCTTTTACCCACAATGGCGCCTCCAAATGGTTTTCAATGGTAATATTTTTTCCTTGGGCCATGGGCATGGCCCTCTCCAACGCGGCATGAAAGCATGCCGTAGCATCCACTGTACGCATGTTCCTTGCAAACGCCTTGTCCTGAAGCCTCGTGAGCTGCAGCAGGTCATCCACAATCGCGGACATGTGATTGGCATTCTTGTCGATCGTTTGTAAAAAAGACTTGGCGTCGCCTTCAAACTCGAACGGGCCAGACAAAAGCGTCTCCACGTATCCTTTGATGGACGTCAGGGGGGTTTTAAGCTCGTGAGAGACATTGGCCACGAAATCGCGACGGATTCTTTCCAGACGCTTTCGCTCGCTGACATTATAAAAGACCGATAGTGCGCCCCCTTCGGGTATGCCGGTGAGGTAGACCTCGTAAAAAAGGTCTTTCTCAAGCTCAAGGGTAAAGCTGTATTCCGGCGTGCCCGCGATGACGCTGTCAGAGGCTGCCTGAATCTCATTGTTCAAAAAAAGCTCGACCGGTTTTTTGCCGATACAGGAGTTCCGGCACCCTGCAAGATCTTCAACGGCATGGTTGACCGCCTTGATGCGGCCGTCTCTGTCCAACAGCAGGATCCCTTCCCGCATATTATCGATGATCACCGCAAGTTCGTATTTCTGGCGGGTTATGATCTCCACCTGCTGGGAAATGCGATCCGCCATTTCATTTATATTGCCGGAGAGTTGTGAAAACTCCCAACCATCATCGGCGATGTAGCGATGAGAATAATCGCCGGTACCGATTTTCTGGATTCGATCGATGATCTGGTAGACGGGAGATTCGAAGCGCCTGGTGAAATAGACGCTCAATCCCAATGTCACAAAGAAAATGACGGCGTTGATAATCCAGAACAGTCTCGCATATTCGCTTAAACGGCTCTCCACATCCGAAAACGGCATGGCGATCCGAATGATCATGGGCGACGGGTAATTATCCATGGAGAACTGCCGTGCGGCATAAATCAAGTGCCGGTCAAGCGTGTCGGAATAACGGATGGAGGCCCCCTGTCGAGTTCTAAATGCCGCTGAAATTTCTTCCCGGTATGTGTGGTTTTCCATCTCTGCCACATCTTCCCAGGCAACATCCGAATCGGCCGTGACCCGACCACCGGGATCAATCACGGTGATCCTGTAGCCAAGCCGTTCCGCAAACTGTCCGCACCAGTCATCGAGATCCTTATCCGATGAAAAAGGCTGATATTGCATAGCGATCCACTCTATGAAATCAAGATTTTCAAAGGCTTTGGTTCGGGATGTTTCGATAAAGTCGTTTTTCAGTGAATAGTAGATATAAACACCGGGTATACATATGGCCACAATTAAAACAAGCCAGAATGAAGCCAGGAGCCGGGTGCCGAACCGCATCGATTGCATTCTCATTGTTCTCCTTACTCCTTGAACCGGTAACCAATGCCGCGCACGGTTTCAATGTTTTCAGCAAACGATCCCAGTTTCTGGCGAAGTCTTCGAATATGGGTGTCCACGGTACGATGATATCCTTCAAACCGGTAGCCCCAGACCCGGTCCAGCAGATGATCGCGGGTAAGAACCCGACCTTTGGTTTTTACCAGTTCAAAAAGGAGGTTATATTCCGTTATCGTCAACTCCAGGGGGACCTCATCGATTGTCACCGTATGTCTTTCCGGATCAATGACAAGCCCGTCATAACGGATGATAACGGGTTTTTCACTAATGCCGGCGGCCCGGCGGATGACGACCTTAATCCGCAGCAAAAGTTCCCTGGGGGAAAATGGTTTGACCATGTAATCGTCAGCGCCAAGTTCAAAGCCGATAATACGGTCGATTTCTTCCCCTTTTGCCGTAAGCATGATCACGGGGATATGTTCTGTGGCTTCATTTTTTTTAAGCACCTTGCAGATTTCAAGGCCGTCCAGGGATGGGAGCATGAGGTCTAACACAATAAGATCCGGTTTTTCGCGCAAGGCGACATCCAGGCCGCGCTGTCCGTCTTTTTCAATCAGCGGCTGGTACCCCTCAGCCTTGAGGTGCCATTCAATAAGGCTCAAAATGTCCTGGTCGTCTTCGACCACAAGAATTCGTTTTCTCATGTTGTGTTTCCGGATTAATAAAGTTCAATTCAATGACACCTGGCGGTGAATGTAATGTTCGAATGTTACAATCTCGTGAACTTTCGTTGTAATTCACGTGACATTTGAATCCTTCACAATTCTTCATTTGTTTGTCACACGATTGTCAAATTGGAAGCTTACATTCGGGTTATCCTTACGTGAAGTTCCTAAGTAAAAGGGATCTATTATAATCCAATAACAAAAGAATGGAGACATTCAAACCATGAAGAAGATAAATCCTGTAATTTTTCATGTATTTGCTGATGACAGAGACAAGGACCACTCCTTTGGACGGATCGGAAATTAAAATACGGTAATCATGCAGGATCCGGATGATTCCGGTTCCCGCAAAACATGACAGGTGTGTGAGCATATGGGTACGCGTCGCTGGGCAAAAGAGCTTTTAACGCGCATGTTTTTTCTTGTGGTGGGGGCGAGCGGGGTCATCGTTTTGACACTGATCCTGCTTTTTTTGATTATGGAGGGGATCCCCATTTTTGAAACGGTTTCGATACGGGAGTTCCTTTTTGGAACCCTGTGGTACCCCACGTATGATCCTCCGGACTTTGGCATTTTGCCGCTGATTGCAGGATCGGTCAGCGTGGTGGTCCTTTCTTCGCTTATTGCCATCCCCCTTGGCATTGGAAGCGCCATATACCTTGCCGAGATCGCTCACCCAAAGGTCAGGGCGATTATCAAGCCGGCCATCGAATTGATCGAAGGGTTGCCCACGGTGGTAATCGGATTTTTCGGCATGGTTGTGGTCGCACCGTTTTTACAGGACACGTTTGGCCTGAATACAGGTTTGAACCTGTTTAATGCCTCTATCCTGTTGGCATTCATGGCAGTACCGACCATTGCGAGCATCTCCGAAGATGCTATTTATGGCGTCCCCATGCACATGAAAGAGGCCTCGATGGCGCTTGGCGCGACGCACTGGGAAACAATCGCCCGGGTCACACTCCCGGCATCGCTGACGGGAATATCCACTGCGGTTATTCTGGGTATTTCAAGGGCGATCGGAGAGACCATGGTCGTATTGATGGTCGCTGGCGGCGCTGCGATCATACCGGAATCATTATTTGACCCGGTACGGCCCATGCCGGCGAACATTGCAGCGGAAATGGGAAATACCCCCTTTCGAAGCGATCACTATCATTCTCTTTTCGCCATCGGGCTGG
>SLIE01000081.1 GCA_007135795.1 Desulfobacterales bacterium | reverse complement strand
TTTTTTATGAATAATAGGAGGAAAGATAATGCTGATCATTTTGGAGCCAGATGTCACGCCGCAGCAGAAGAATGCCATATTGAGCGTATTGAGGGAAGGAAATGCCATATATCGGGAGATTACCGATGCGGGGCAGAACATCATCGGGGCGACCGGGACCGCCGGCCATGATCCGGCCTATTTTGAAAAAATGGCCGGCGTGGCCCGGGTGGTCCCCGTGGAAACCGCCTTTAAACTGGTCAGCCGGCAATTGCACCCGGAAGACAGCCGGGTCATGGTGGGGGATGTCTCCGTGGGCGGGGAGAGGATTGTTGTGATTGCCGGTCCGTGTGCGGTTGAGGGGCGTGAGCGGACCATGGCGATTGCAAAGGACGTTCGCCGGTATGGTGCAGTGTTGTTTCGGGGCGGCGCGTTCAAACCCAGAACCTCTCCGTATTCGTTCCAGGGGATGGGGGAGGAGGGGCTCAAGATCCTGGCCGAGGTAAAGCAGGTGTACGGGATGCCGGTGGTGACGGAAATCACCACCCCCGCACAGGCGGATCTGATCATGAAATACGTGGACGTGGTGCAAATCGGTGCACGGAACATGCAGAATTTTGAACTGCTCAAATCGGTGGGGCGTCTTGGCAAGCCGGTGTTGTTGAAGCGGGGACTCTCTGCAACCATCGAGGAATGGCTCATGTCGGCCGAGTACATACTGGCCGAAGGGAACGACAAGGTGATTTTGTGCGAACGCGGTATCCGGACCTTTGAGCCGTATACCCGAAATACGTTGGACTTGTCGGCAATTCCGGTGATCAAAAAATTGACCCACCTGCCGGTAATCATAGACCCCAGCCACGCCACCGGGAGTCGTGAAAAAGTGAGCCCCATGGCGCGCGCGGCCATTGCGGCGGGGGCGGACGGCCTGATGATCGAGGTGCACAATGACCCGGACAGCGCCACATCGGACGGTGCCCAGAGTCTTTACCCGGCGCAGTTCGGTCAGTTAATGCGGGATCTGTATGTTATTGCCCCGTTGGTGGACAAACAGGTCGATTTCGGATACCTGGACAAGGCGAGCAATGTTGTCCACACAGTGCGAAGTGATGGCGAAAAGGGGAGAAAAGCCGCGTTTCTGGGGGATGTCGGGAGTTTCAGCCACAAAGCGTGTCTGCAATTTTTCGGAAACCAGGTCAAGCCGTTACCGGTTGATTCATTCCGGGGATTGTTCGAGGCGGTAAAGACCGAGGCTTCCGATTTCGGTGTCGTTCCCCTTGAAAACTCACTGGCTGGCAGTGTTCACGAAAATTACGATCTTTTGCTGGAGTACGATTTACGCATTGTCGGCGAAATCACTCTCCGGATCAGGCATAACCTGATCGGGCACCCGGGTACCAAGGTAGCGGATATCCGGCGCATATACTCGCATCCCCAGGTGTTTCAACAGTGCCGTCAATTCCTGGAACGGCATGGGGACTGGGACCTGGTGTCGGTAACCGATACCGCGCGGGCGGTAAGGAATATCAGCGAGAAAAACGACAAGACCGAGGCCGCCATTGCGGGGCGTGAATCGGCGGAAATTTTCGGAATGACACTGCTGGAAGAGAGCATTGAAACCAACCCCATGAATTTCACGCGCTTTGTCATTATCGGGCGCGAAAGCCTGAAAAACGGGAGCGGGAAAAAATCGTCCATGGTATTTTCGACCGGGAATCAGCCGGGGGCGCTGTTTGGGGTATTGAAAATTTTCGCGGACAACCAGATTAACCTGGTCAAGCTCGAGTCCCGGCCGATTCACGGAAAGCCTTGGGAATACATGTTTTACGTGGATCTGGAAGTGGACATGGAAAAACCTGATTTTGCCGGTGTACAAAAACAGCTGTCAGGAAGTGTGGAATACCTGAAAATACTTGGCAGCTACTGAACGCGGTCAGGACGCGTTTGACCGGAGATCATGGTTCTTGGGGTTTTCAGATGGTAACGATACAATCCGAAGACCCATGCTCATTCATGACGTAGCCGTCAGCCATGTCATCGTTTTGCCAATGCTGGCCGTCAATCAGGTACCGGAACCGGTATGATTGTCCGGCCGGAAGGGAGCAGGTAATGAAAAAAGCGCCGGTTGTCGTTTTGCGCATGAGCTTCGAGCATTGGTCCCAGTTGTTGAAATCACCGCATATTGCGGCACTTTGTGCTTCTGCGCCAGGAGCGATTTTGAAGGTGACGCGACAATGTTTTCCTGTTTTGCTGTAGGTTTTTTTGATCATTGGGGTCTCCGGTTCATAATAGCATGCGAATCGTTTTGATGTTGGGTTGCTGTTGGCAGCCGCAGTTGGCGCGGAGCGAAACAAAAACCCAACATCGATATTTTCAACTAAGAGTCTGTAGAATCGTCTTTATGCCACCAGAAGTCATTGTTATGGATGGGGTCGTAGTGCCTCATGCTCCCATTTATATTGACCTGCCTGGTGATTTCCGTTTCGTTGCGGCCACACCGGAGCACCCGGTCGTACGTCATGGCCCATCCTATGATGGGTCCATGTTTTTTAAAAGCTTCCTGTGCATACGTGGAGCAGGAAGGGTGCATGGGGCAACTCCCTTCCCGGACTGCGTGCAAATGGTTCAAGGGCCCCTGGTAGAACTCGATCGGGGATG
>SLIE01000370.1 GCA_007135795.1 Desulfobacterales bacterium | reverse complement strand
GCGTCCGGCTCAAATTTTAATCCTCAAAATACGTCCAGTATTCCTGCGGTTAAAATTTTCGCCGTCCTTGACCTTGACGAAAAATCCTGGTTTTCGTTCGGGCACTAAATATCAATGTGTTGGCTGGCCAATTAAAATTATGAAATCGCATCCTTCAACTACTCGAATTTGGAGTTGATTAATTCCGGCGTTTTTTCCCCTCTGCGAGAAAATTTTCACTCGCAGAAGGGGTGTGTGCGCAGGAACTTGTCTTGCATAGTGCAGGACAATTGAAGGAATTCGCATACGTATGGCCCGCTAAGATCAGAAGAAGGAGCGAAATGAAGACAATTTACTCGATATGCGGTATGTGCACGGTACGCTGCCCGATTATGGCCCAGGTGAAAAATGGCCGCATCGCTGATTTACAAGGTAACTTGCATGTGCCTGCCATGGCCGGACATCTTTGTGCACGTGGTGCTGCGGGAACGGCATTGCTGGATGACAAAGAGCGGCCACAAACACCATTGATCCGGGATGGTGCGCGCGGAGAGGGACGGTGGCGGAGCGTTAGCTGGGACGAAGCGATAGATTACGTGGCTGAAAATCTTAAAACCGTCATGGATAAGCACGGCAAGCGAAGCGTGGCCTTGTCCGACCGGGGAGGCCCTTTTCGTGACATGCACCGAGCCCTTTTGCGGGGGCTTGGGTCTCCCAATTATTGCAACCATGATGCCTCTTGTGCTCGAAACGTCCACCACGCCCATCTTTCAGTAACAGGACTCGGCCGTAAGGATGTCCTGTATGACTACGCTCACGCACACCACGTAGTTTTACAGATGAGAAACGTTTTCGAGGCGATCGATGTCCAGGAGGTCAACACGTTGATGGGAGCCCTTGACCGGGGATGCCGCCTGACTGTGATTGATATCCGGTCTAATGTCTCGGCTACCAAGGCTGATAACTTTTTCATGGTCAAACCTGCAAGTGATTACGCCTTTAACCTGGCGGTTATCCATGTGTTGATTCGTGAGCACCTCTACGATGCGGATTACGTTAACCGCTATGTTAAGGATATGAATGAGTTGGAGCGTTTCATCGAACCCTATACCCCTGAATGGGCTGCGGCTGAAACCGGAATCGAAGCAGTTCGACTACGCGATTTTGTACATCAACTTGCCAAGGCGGCACCGGCCGTGATCTGGCATCCCGGTTGGATGACTGCGCGCTACCGCCACTCATTTTATGTCTCCCGCTCCATTTATATCATCAACGCCCTGTTAGGCGCTATAGGCACCAAAGGCGGGCTCCCACTGGTTAACACCCCCGGTGATGCAGGGCGCAAAGGGCTTAAAAAATTTATGGACCTTTATCCTGCCCCCGAGGAAAAGCGTGCCGACGGTGTTGGATGGCGATACACCCACTTCGATAAAGGACCTGGCCTGACGCACCTGCTCTATAAGGCTATGGAAACCGATGATCCTTACCCGGTTAAAGCTTACATCGCCTATCGCCATGATCCTCTGATGGGTTTTCCTGAGCCTGAGCGGCTCAAGAAGATTTTTGACCGTCTTGACTTGCTGGTGGCGGTAACTTTCAGCTGGTCAGACACAGCATGGTATGCGGATGTTGTCCTGCCGCTTTCCACCTACCTGGAGAGAGAAAGCGTCGTTGCCTCTAAAAGTACGCTCCGACCCTACTTCTTTGTGCGTGACCGAGTCGTCGAGCCTTGTTATGACACGCTGGCAGATTGGGAGATTGTTGGTCGCCTTGCCCGACGCCTGGGTTTGGATGAGCTTGATTACGAAAGCATTGAAGCGATACGGGAATTCCAGTTGGCTGATACGGGGGTAACCCTATCTGATTTTTCTGGTTCCGGCATGGTACATTTAGCGGATGCACCCATATATCGTGACAGAAACAATCTCTCCTTCAAAACACCTAGCGGAAAAATCGAGATCATTTCTGAGAAACTTGAGAAAAGCGGTCTTGATTCACTATTGCCGTATGAACAAATTGCCAAGCCGCCCGAAGGGATGTTTCGCCTGACATTTGGCCGGTGTGCCCTGCATACTCAGGGTCATACCGTCAATAATCGACTCTTGTTCGAGCAAATGCCGGAAAATACCCTCTGGATCAACACGGCGGCCGCTGATAAGATTGGAATCACGGATGGCGAACGCGTGGTGGTGTCGCAAAACGATTATTCGGAAACAATCATGGCGCAGGTAACTGATCATATTCATCCGGAAGCCGTCTTTGTGGTACACGGATTTGGTCATACGCTTCCTGTGGAGAGCCGGGCTCAAGGAAAAGGACTGGCAGACAATAAGTTCATGAAAGGCGGGTTAGATATTTGGGATCCAAGCGGCGGTGCCATGGCGTTCCAGGAGCATTTCGTATCTGTAAACAAAATCGTTGCAGAATAAGCAATAAGATGAAACGCAGAGTGCCGTTTTCGTTCTGGTTCTGAAAAATTAAAAGGGGGAAGACGCACAGCGTCTTCCCCCTTTTGATTTTTGACATGATCGCGGGATCTATTTTTTCAAAATTTATGTGATAAGTGCTATATGATAAAAAAATGAATTTTGTATTATGAAATTGTTACATGCTTTCTTCGTCCAGAATTTTTTCTCCTTCTTCTATTGTCGTCACGTGTGGTGCATGATATCCGAGTTCATATGAGATATTGTCAAATTGGTACTGCGCTATAGTACCTAAGGGCCGACGTACGCGCACCACTTTAGATATCCCAGATTTAATGAGCGCCTCCTGGACTTCCCGAATATATATATCGTAAAATCCATGATTCGGATCATATTTTCGCAGATCGGTCAGACAGGTAAAACCCTTTTTGAGTTTTTTACATTCCGAAAGTATTGTCGCATTTATTTCTTGCATCTCCTCTTCATCTTTTATGCTGCCGATAGTGAGATAGAGTCGGTTTTTTTCATGGTCGATTCTTACTTGATACATCTTTCCTCTACATTGAAAATAGTTTAATGCGTTACAGTTATTGATAAAAATATATATCGAGGCGATGACTGCAACACCGTTATACAGTAACTATGTTTATTTCAAAAAACAATGCTATTGTCAATAACTTTAACAGGCGTAACAAAGCATTACTCTTTTGATAATTTCTTAAAAAATCGTAATTGTTCAGAAAAAATTAAAAACTAATGAAAGACTTGACTGAAATTTTGTTGCAAAAGGACAATTTCACCCGGGCGGCACCGGGTGTTGCCCTGGCAACGGCAGGAGAACGCTTATATCTGAGAAATTTCGATGCGCCTTGTGATAAACGGCAGGGCCACAGGGCGCTTTATCTACGCTTCGCCAAGAGCTATAAGCAACCTCCTGCAATTGTTGCCACGGGCAATACCCGGCACCACCCGTTTGAAATTGATCATTTTATATGGTCAGAGATCAGGCCAACCGTTATTAGCGGCGTCAACGAGGATGCACGCGTATAAAATCATAAAATCGGTGAGGCTATCAATATATAAGCATTCTGGGCAACTGTAAATTATTAAAATGAAGTCAATGGTTTACGACGTCACCCATTTTTGATTTCTCCTGCACAGCTTCCCCCTGGAAGCGCCAGGCTCCTGCCTGGCATGCCCTTTAAACCGGGCAAAGCCCGTTATTCCCAGGCAAGCCTGCACATTGCCTCTGAAACATAACTGATAAATTGTTTCAAAAAAACAAATCCCCACCGGGCTATCGCCCGGGTCTTAAGCCAGGCAGGAGCCTGGCGCTCCCAGGTCTGACCAGACTGTGGACGTCAAGCCGGTTATTTGAAAGGTGTCTTGACAATAAGTCCGGCATATACGATTCAAACAAGTTGATAATATTCCTTTTGTAAGAAATCGAACCTATTGTCCGCAGCCGGATGTATCCGTGACCTTGAATCATTCATTAAGCATCCTGCGAATTACATACTGCAAAATGCCCCCATGGCGATAATAATCAACCTCGATGGGTGAATCGAGCCGGATCGTGACTGTAAAGTGTCTCTCGCTGCCATCGGGATCTACTACCCGGACATTGAGCGGTCCACCGGGGAAAAGATTGCGTTGCAGCCCTTCCAGGTGATAGACTTCATGGCCGCTCAAACCAAGAGATGCGGCATTTTCACCGGTTTTAAATTCAAGGGGGAGTACGCCCATGGCAACCAGGTTGCTCCTGTGAATACGTTCGAAACTCTCTGCAATCACGGCGCGTACACCCAGCAGCAGCGTTCCTTTTGCGGCCCAATCCCGGGAACTGCCTGAACCGTAGGCCTTGCCCGCAATTACAATCAGGGGCGTCCCGTTTTCGCGATATTTTTTCGATCCTTCGTATATGCTCGTTATTTCATTATCGGGGATATAAAGCGTCCATCCGCCTTGCTTTCCAGGAACCAATTGATTTGCAAGCCGCACATTGGCAAATGTCCCACGCTCCATGACCTCGTGATTGCCACGCCGGGAACCGTAAGAATTGAAATCTTCTTTTTTCACCCCGTTTTCCAGCAGATAACGCCCGGCCGGGCTGTCTTCAGCGATGCTGCCTGCCGGAGAGATGTGATCTGTGGTGATGGTATCCCCCAGAAGCGCAAGGACTCGCGCGGCAGAGATATCGTGCACCTCGGGGATTTCACGGGACAAACCTGAAAAGAACGGCGGCGCTTGAATGTACGTGGAATTCTTGTCCCATTCATACCGTTTACCGATGGGTGCACGCAGATCCTTCCAGTTTTCATCCCCTTCGTAAATATTGGCGTATTGCGAGATGAACATATCGGTATTCAATGACGCCATTGCATCACTGATCTGGCTCTGCGAAGGCCATATATCCCGAAGAAAAACGGGCTCGGAGTTGGGATCGTGCTGCAGCGGCTCTGTTTCCATATCAATATTTACCGTGCCGGCCAGGGCAAACGCCACCACAAGCATGGGGGAGGCCAGGTAATTGGCGCGGGTCAGCGGGTTGATCCGGCCTTCAAAATTCCGGTTCCCGCTCAATACCGAAGCAACGGTCATGCCCGTTTCTTCCACCACTTTGGCCACATCCTTGTATAACGGCCCGCTATTGCCAATGCAAGTGGTGCAACCGTAGGCTATCACGTGGAACCCGAGTGCTTCCAGGTACGGCATGTATCCCGCTTTAACAAGGTAGTCGACAACCACCTTTGAACCCGGGGCCAGGCTGGTTTTCACCCAGGGCCGGACCCGAAGCCCATGCTCGACCGCGTTTTTTGCAACCAGGCCGGCGCCGAGCAGCACACTGGGATTTGAGGTGTTCGTACAACTGGTAATGGCTGCGATCACAACCGACCCGTGTTCAAGAAAGAAACTTTCATAGGGGCGATTAACCGGTGCGCCCTTGACATTGGCGGTTTTACGGGAAATGAATTTTTCTGACAATTCGCGCGAGTTGACCACTGCGCCGCCTTCATGCTCCCAGACCCCAAGCTTTTGGTCCGTGGAAGGTTTTTGTTCAAAAATATTTTTATAATTTTCGGCAAAATCATGTTTTAACGCGGAAAGGGGAACCTGCTCGTGGGGGCGTATAGGTCCCGCCACGGAAGATACGATGCTGCCAAGATCCAGACGCATGGTTTCCGTAAAAACAGGTGGGGTTATATCCGGTGAATAAAAAATCTGCTGCATGGTAAGATAGTCTTCGATCAACCGGGCATGCGCGGCAGATCGTCCGGTAAATACCAGGTATTCAAGCGTTCGGCGATCCACCGGAAAATACGTTGCAGTCGCGCCGAATTCAGGCGTCATATTGGCAATCGTGGCCCTGTCGGGGATGCTGAGAGAAGTCAACCCCTCTCCAAAGAATTCAATGAACTTGCCAACCACGCCTTTTTCACGCATCATTTTCGTAATGGTCAGGACCAGGTCCGTGGCAGTCGCCGTGTCGGACATTTGACCCGTCAACTCAAATCCGATTACCTCGGGGGTAAGAAAATAATATGGCTGGCCGAGCATGACGGCTTCCGCCTCGATGCCGCCAACCCCCCATCCCAGGACGCCGATACCATTTATCATGGTTGTGTGCGAATCGAGCCCCACCAAAGTATCCGGATAGAGATACTTTTTTCCGTGCATCTCTTTTTCCACCACAACACTGGCCAAGTATTCCAGGTTGACCTGGTGACAAATCCCTGTTGCTGGCGGGACAACATTGAAATCTTCCAGGTTTTTCTGCCCCCACTTCAGAAACTCATACCGCTCATGGTTATGCAAAAACTCGATTTTCGCATTGGCGGCAAGCGCATCCGTTGTGCCGAATTTATTCACCTGAACGGAATGATCGATGATAAGATCAACCGGGATTTGCGGATTGATCCGGTCCGGGTTTCCGCCCAATGCCGCCATTGCATCCCGCATGGCCGCAAGATCGACCACCGACGGGACCCCTGTAAAATCCTGCATCAGGACCCGCGCCGGCAAGAATGCGACCTCCTCCTTTTCCTTGAAGTCGGGCCGCCATCTTGCCAGTGATTCAATATGCGTTTTCGTAACCAGCACCCCGTCTTCATTACGCAATTGATTTTCAATTAAAATCCGAATGCTTACGGGAAGTTTTGTAATATCGACCTGTAATTGCCGTGCAAGTTTTGGAAGAGAAAAAACAACAAACGGCTCATCTTCAAAATTGTTTTCTTCTGCCGTGTCAAAAGAATTTATGGAGACAATCATCGGTTTTGTTCCCCCTCTGATATCATGTGCTTGTCGCCTGCCTTTCTTCTACAGGTACAAACTTGCACTCATCCGGCCCGCAATATTCTCCGACGTAATCGGCAGACGGACGATACAGCATGGGCTTGGGTGCTGCTTCGGCAAACTGCTCCTCGATAACATGGGCGATCCAGCCGGAGATCCGGGAAATTGCAAAAACCGGCGTGAACAAATCAATGGGTATGTTTAACTGGTAATACAGCGCGCCGCTATAAAAATCGACATTGGCGTGAATGCCGGTTTTCCCTTTTTCCGTAAACGCCGCCAACGCCTTTTTTTCAAGCGTCGTGGCAATCTCATACCACTTCTTATCTCCATTCAGCTCGCTTACGTCTTTTACCATCGGTTCCAGTATCCGCGCTCTCGGGTCCTTGGTTTTATAGACCGAATGCCCCATCCCCATAATTTTGCCACCGGATTCGAACTGTTTACGTATGTAATCATCAATGGCATCGACGCTGCCGATTTCCATCAGCATCTCCATAACCCTCTCGTTTGCCCCGCCATGAAGATCGCCGGAGAGTGAACCGACCGCACCGGAAATGGATGCAAACATATGCGCCCGCGTGGACGAGATCTGGCGAGCGGTAAACGTGGAGGCATTAAAGGAGTGCTCGGCATGCAGCACAAGGCATATATCAAAGATTCTTTCAATTTCCCGCTTTGGGACTTCTCCCGTGAGCATGTATAGAAAATTGGCCGCGTGGCCTAAATCCGAGTTCGGGCTGACAGGGTCCCTCCCATTGCGAATCCGGTCGAATGCTGCCATGAGGGTGGGCATTTTTGCAATCAGGGAGATCCCGATGTCGAGTTCGTTTTCGCGCGTCATGAGCGCCGGGTGAGGATGGTGATTTGCCAGAAACGCGATACTCCCCTGCAGAATATCCATGGGATTGGACCCGGCAGGTCTTGTTTTAAGCGCATCGATCATTTCATCTTCCACACCCCTTCTACGCTTCAGTTCACTACTGAAATCCTCGAGCTCCCGGACCCCGGGCAATCTCTCATGAAGCATCAGATAGCAGACCTCCTCAAAGGTTGCATTCTTTGCGAGGTCATTGATCAGGTACCCCCGGTAGATCAGTTTTCCTTCATCTCCGATTACATTGCTGATGCGGGTTGAAGCCACTTTTACACCCCGTAACCCTGTATCCTTAAACGACTGATTCTCGCCTGTCATATTTTTTTCCTTTCGGCTAATTGGTTCGCAATCGAAGTAACCAGGTCCTGCCTGCAAGACCGGATCACTTATCATAAAGAATTGCCCTGAGCTTTTCCGTGGGCATTATGTTTTCACGGATTGCCGCTTCCTCCACGCTGATTTTCGATTCATACGCATTTTTTGCAATCTGCGAAGCCCTGTCATACCCGATGTGAGGCACCAGAACAGTGACGACCGCCAGGCTTTTATTCACGTATTCTTCGCATTTAGCCTCGTTTGCCGTTATGCCTGAAATGCATTTCTCACAAAGGAGCACCGCACTGTTTGCAAGCAGTTCAATGGCGCCAAACAGATTGTGGGCGATCATCGGTTGCATCAGATTTATCTCGAAATACCCTCCCGTACCGCCATGGCAAACAGCGGCGTCGTTTCCGATTACCTGCGTCGCAGCCTGGATAACCGCCTCGCAGATGATCGGGTTGACTTTCCCGGGCATAATGGACGACCCGGGGGTGATTGCCGGCAGTTGAATTTCACCGAGGCCGCAGTGGGGGCCTGAAGCCAGCCACCGGATATCATTTGCAATTTTTATCATGCTGACCGCTATGGTTTTAAGTGCGCCCATGGCTTCCACTTCCGTGTCCATGCAGGCCTGGGCCTCAAAATGATTTTGCGTCTCGCGAAATGCAAGTCCCGTGGTTTTCGAAATTTCCGCAATCACGCGGGGAGCGAAATCCTTGTGGGCATTTAAACCGGTCCCGACCGCGGTCCCTCCCAAAGGGAGCGAAAGCAATCTTTCCTGCACAGCATCCAATCGCTTTACAGCCAGTGCGGCCTGCATGGCATACCCGGAAAATTCTTCACCCAGACTCATGACCACGGCATCCTGAAGATGGGTCCTGCCGATTTTCCGGATATGGGAAAATTCAAGGCTTTTTTTCCCAAGCGATTCATTCAGCATTTGAAGCCCGGGTACCAGCTTCCGCGCGATCATCATCAATGCGGTCATCCGAATCGCCGTGGGGAAAACATCGTTGCTGGACTGACAGCAATTAACATGATCGTTGGGATGAACGGGCGATTTGGTGCGCCTTTTTCCGGTAAGCAACTCATTGGCACGGGTTGCGATCACCTCGTTTACATTCATGTTGGTGTTGGTGCCTGATCCGCTTTGAAAGACATCCAACAGGAAATCCTTTGAAAACTTTCCTTCGATAACCTCCCCGGCGGCTTGTTTTATGGCCGCTGATATTTTGGCATCAACCAGGCCCAGTTCGGTATTCACGGTTGCCCCGTGCTTCTTGATCAATGCGATGTTGGAAATGAAGGTGTGCGGAAACCGATGCCGGCTGATGGTAAAATTTTCCATTGCCCGCTGCGTCTGGGGGCCGTAATAAGCTTCATCAGGCACCATGACCTTACCCAGGCTGTCAATTTCTTCCCGGAATTTCGTGGAAGCCATAATGTTAGGCACCTTTACTATAATATGCTAAACGGACCGCCTTAAGAGCCAAAAGCACCTTGTTACAACAATAAATTAAGCTTAAATGAGGACACTTGCAAAAAAGTGTTTATGAGTTTGTGTAAGATTGGACTTTTACGTTCTTTACCATGCTAAGTATGAAATAGTTTCCAGTCAAGTGTGCAGTAGAATCTATTACAAGCCATCCCAAACAAATCACACTTATTCTAAACAGAAACAAGTCTGCTACTAACTGGGCTCAGTGTTGCCCGGTTAGATTTTTGCATGTAACCGAGGTGCATGTCCATTGATTCCTGCATGTACACATGGTCCAGTTACCAGGCCAGGGGTATACGTATCAACCAGGCAGTACCGCTCATTACCAGCAATTGATAAATTGTTGCGCTGCGTGAAAGTCGATATTTCCGGCCACTTCAAAGACAATTCAAATTATTAAGCTATCCTAAAACAAATCAGGAAAAACTTAAACATTACACATCAAGATTTAGATAGCGTAAAATTTGACAAGCATTTTTCATCACTCGATTTACTTTTTGTTGGCCGCTGTCGCACTATCCACTGAGATAAGGCATCTCGAAATTTTTTATATATTTTCTTGACATATTTTTTCAGTTACATTAAATGACTATGGCATGACTAAATCAAAATGACATTCACGGGGAGTTGCAATCAATAACACGATGAGTAGCGAGCGGAAGTAAAGAGGAATAACATCGTTTATGCTTTAATTTGGAATGTCTAAACAATTAAGCTGAAAATAATTAACGGAGGTAGCAATTTGGAAACTATAATTGTTTTTGGGATTGTTGCTATTGCATTTTTTTTGGCAGGGAATTCGATTTACAGAAGCCTTACCGGAAAAAAACCAGGTTGCGGGTGCGAATGCGGCGGTACTTGTAATCACTCAAAAAATTGCGATGAAAAATAACGCAGCAAACAAGATGAAAGGGGCTTGCAAAAATGGGATGATCGACAACTCAATAGGCGCTTGAGAAAGGTTCGAATCAGAAGGTTTTAAATATATCACCGGGGAAGTATATCCATTTCAATTAACTTCAATTAATGAATAAGTTGTGGGAAAGGACGTTCAATGGTTTTCAAGAATCATCATCTTGTCACTGTTTATACTCTTCTTGGCTTT
>SLIE01000369.1 GCA_007135795.1 Desulfobacterales bacterium | reverse complement strand
TTTTTTTTTTTTACTTTTGTTGGATAGACCGCATTTGTTCTATCGTTTTATGGTAATTTAATAGTCCTTTGCGTCGTTGACAACTTTTAAAGGTGTTTTTTCGGGATGTCTGTCGGGTTCTGGCCGATAATAATTCAGAAAGGGGTTGTCTGGCGTAAAAATAAACTCCAAGCCCGGGTTTCGGGGAATATCGCCGTCTCCGGCCATGTCGATTCTCTTGCAGGTGTAAGTTCGTGTGGTTAAATTTTGGTAGTAAAATTATTGATGTTCCAAATAACTGCTATTGACCAATTAATCGTGAATTAATGATGCAATTTAAAACCGGTAAATAAGGATTCTCCCATGCAGGGTTCCGGCAGAAAGATAAAAATTGTAGAAGTCAGCCGATTAACAACGGAAAGATATGTAAATCTTTTTAAAATGACATACATGGACAAAGAAGACCGGGAAAAAACCTGGACCTACGCATCGCGCAATGATCCGCCCAAGGCGGATACCGGATATTTTGCCACCCCGGATGCGATTATTATCGTGCCGTTTCACGAAGCGTCGGGAAAGCTTGTCATTATCAAGGAGTTCAGAATACCACTGGCGGACTATTTATACGGATTCCCGGCAGGCTTGCTTGAAGACGGGGAAAGCGTCGAGGATTGCGCGAAAAGAGAGTTTGAGGAAGAGACCGGAATGCAGCTGAACCGGATTATTCGGACCAGCCCGCCGATTTACTCGTCATCGGGGCTTACCGATGAATCGATCGTAATGGTTTACGCGACGTGCACCGGGCATGCATCGGATGGCGGCACCGGGAGCGCTGAAGAGATTGAGACACTTTTTGTGTCTCCTGAAGAAGCACGGGCTTTATGTGCCCGGCAGGAGATCCGGTTTGACGTCAAGACCTGGCTGGTGTTGTATGCATTTGGCATTGACGGGCAATTGTGAGGGGCGGGCAATAGTCCGCCCTTTTTGTCTGCCGTTTACAATCCTGCCGCCGCCATGATATCGGGCACCACTTCTTCCTTGCCGATGGCCATGATATGAACCCCGTCACAGATTTGTTCCTCCCTGACCTGCCGGATCATCCGGCCGGCGATCTCGATTCCCTTTTTCAGGGCGCCGCCTTTGGGGGCACCCGCCATTTCGTCTATCAAGGACTGGGGTACCATGACGCCGGCCACGTTTTTGTTCATAAACCGGGCCATGCCGGCAGACGTCAACAGGATGATGCCCGCTAAGATCTTGACGTCGAATTGACGGGCATAACTCATGAATTGTTTGAAATTCTCCAGGTCGTACACGGCCTGGGTCTGGATAAATTCGGCCCCGGCTTCGATCTTCTTTTCAAACTTGATGAGCTGGGGCTCGATCGGGTCGGCTTCCGGCGTGACAATGGCCCCTGCGCACATTTCAATCGCCCCGTCGAGATCGTTGCCGGCCAGGTCCTTGCCGCGCTCCATGATGCGGATTGTCTTGAGGAGCTGGCTCGATTCCAGGTCAAATACCCCCTTGCCTTCCTTGTGATCACCCAGGAGTACCGAATCTCCGGTAAGGCAAAGGACATTGTGTATGCCGCGGCTGTGGGCAAATAGCAAATCAGCCTGAAGGGCCAACCGGTTTCGATCCCTGCAGGTCATCTGCAGAATGGGCTCGCCGCCGTGCTCCTTGACCAGCAGCGCCCCGCCAAGGGATGGATAACGCATGACCGAGGACTGGTGGTCGGTCACGTTCATGGCGTCGACCTTGTCCTTGAGAAGTTCCACGTGATGGATGAATTTATCCAGGTTGGTGCCTTTAAGGGGCGCCACTTCCGAGGTGACGACGAATTTCCCGGAATGGAGTGCTGTCTTGAATGCGGACGTCATGGGATCATCCTTTCATGCTCAAAAAGATGTGAATATCAATCATAGTGCCTGGCATGCAGCTCAGGCAGGTATGTCGCATTTTCCAGGTCTTGGTTCACCCAGGTGGTTTCTCGGTTTCTGGTATTTGCGCATGTCATCGAGCCGGCCCAGTGCCTTTAATCGTTTGTAGATCAGTGTCCAGGCGCAATCCTTGTTCGAATCGATTTCGCATCTGCCTGCGTTGGTTCCGCCGCACGGGCCGTTGACCATGGACTTGTGACAGGCCGTGACCGGGCATACGCCACCGGTTTCACCGATGATGCAGCTGCCGCACTGGTTGCAGATTTCGCTGAAAAGGCCGATCGAAGTTTCCTTGCCGATAAAAAGCGTCTCCTGGGCCGGGATTACCATTGCGCCAAGCTGAGTCCCTATGGTCTGAACGCCGAATGCACAGGACATCACCAGGAGACCGTCGGCCTGCTTGATCTGGCTGCCATACTCGCTTAAAATCTGTTGCGTGAGATTGTCACAGGCAACCGGAACCACCGTTGTCCCGGTGATTACCTTCCCTTTATCCGACAGGTCTTTACTCATTGTTTCGACTTCCGGAGCACCGCCGGTACGGGTCAGGGTGGTGCATGTGCCGCAGCCGATGATAAAGATTCTTCCCATCCCTTCAAGCAGGCGTTCGATCTCCTCGATGGGCTTTTGCTGGGTTATGGATCGTATCATGATTCACTCCTCTCTTTTTCAAGATCGCACCGCAGGCATCGTCTTGCTTCCAGGTGTGCTTCCCTCGCATTAAATCCCCGTTCCACTTCACGAAAATCGCAAACCCGTTCTTCGGCATCTTCCATTTCAATATAAATACGGGGTTTGTCTTCCGTGGTCTCTTCCTCGTCCAAGGCCAGGCCGGTATCCTGAACGAACCTGGATTTTTCGTCGCGGATCCGGATTTTCGACGTGTCGCCGGCCAGGTATTTATCGATTGCGAGCGCTGCACGCCGTCCCGACGCAATGGCCCGGATGACGAAAGTCGGTCCGGTGGTGAAATCACCACCTGCGAAAACACCCGGTACGTTTGTGGAGAGCGTGTTTTCATCCACTGCCAAAGATCCCCACAATGCCCGTTCAAGCTGGGTGTCCTCGGGGAGAAACGACATGTCCGGCGCCTGCCCGATGGAAATGATGATATTGTCGGCATCGACAAACTGGCTTTCCGTAAAATCGCATTCCGGACTGAAGTTCCCTTCCTGGTTGAACACGGAGATGCACCGGGTAAAACCGATCCCCTTGACCTTTCCGTCTTCATGCTCGATGTGCGACGGCATCCAGGACGGATTGATGATGATTCCTTCCTCGACGGTCTCCTCGATTTCCTTTTCCCAGGCCGGCATTTCATCGCGGGCTTCCAGGCAGAAGAGCTGGACATCATACGATCCGGCGCGAAGCGCGGTTCTTGCCACGTCCATGGCCACGTTGCCGCCGCCGATGACCACGGTTTTGCCGGAAAGCCTGATATTACTGTCCAGCCGCATATCCCGCAGAAAAGTGAGCCCGTAATACAGCCCTTCGAGATCTTCCTCTTCACCGGGGATGCCGATCCGTTTGCTGGCCTGGGCCCCTGCGGAGATGAAGACTGCGGAATACCCTTCCTTCATCAGGTCGCTCAAGGTGTGATTGGCATCGATGGGGGCGTTGTACCTGATTTCAACCCCGGCATTTTTAATGTAATCGATTTCCGCTTCAATGACCCTTCTTGGCAGCCGGAACTCGGGAACTGCGATTCCCAGCATCCCGCCCCCAACCGGTTGGGCCTCGAAAACAGTGGTGGAATACCCCAATTGTGCCAGAAAGTAAGCGCAGGTGAGTCCTGCGGGGCCTGCCCCCACCACCGCCACTTTTTCGGGACGAGTAACGGGAAAGGGCTCGCGCTCGGATCCGTACTCATCGTAATACCAATCCGAGGCAAATCGTTTGAGCGCGCGGATGGCAACCGGATCATCAAGCTCCCCGCGCCGGCATTTATATTCACAGGGGTGAATGCATATGCGGCCGCACACAGCCGTGAAAGGGTTTCTTTCCCGTATGATCTCCACCGCCGCCTTGTAATCCCCCTGGCCGATGGCTGCCACATAGTTGGGGACATCGATGCCGGCCGGACATGCGTGCTGACACGCGGAGATGACCATGGAATCACAAACTGCACCGGCACAGCGATGTTCGTGGATGTGCTCCCGGTACTCGTTTTCAAAGTATTTCAGGGTCGAAAGGGCCGGTTTGGGGCTTGCCTGGCCAAGGCCGCATAAGGAGGCTTCCGTCATGGTAGCCCCGATCGCCTTGATGCTTTCAATATCCTCGATACGCCCCCGACCTTCGGTTATGGCGGAGAGGGTTTCCAGGAGCTGGGTGGTGCCGAGCCGACACGGGGCGCATTTTCCGCATGACTCGCTCTGGGTGAAGTTGAGGAAGAATCGGGCGATTTCCACCATGCAGTTGTTTTCGTCCAGGACCACCATCCCGCCCGAGCCCATGATGGCGCCGATCCGCTGGATGGTATCGTAATCGATGGGGAGGTTCATGAAGCGGGATGGGACGCAGCCGCCCGCCGGGCCTCCCATCTGAACCGCTTTGAACTGGCGTCCCTTGGGAATGCCGCCGCCGATATCAAAGACCACTTCCTTGATAGTGGTTCCGATGGGGACTTCCACCAGGCCGGTATTGTTGACCTTTCCGGCCAGGGAAAAGATCTTGGTCCCCTTGCTGGCCTCGGTCCCCACTTCCGAATACCACCCGGAGCCGTTTTTAATGATAAGCGGGATATTGGACAGTGTTTCAACGTTGTTTATGTTGGTCGGCTTGCCCTCAATGCCTGCCTGGGCCGGAAACGGCGGCCTCGGTCTCGGCATGCCGCGCTTTCCTTCGATGGAAGCCATCAGTGCGGTCTCCTCGCCGCACACAAATGCGCCCGCCCCCATTTTTATGGATAGATCAAAGTTAAAACCGGTATTTAAAATATTTTTTCCAATCAGTCCGAGTTCTTCACACTGTTTCAGGGCAATGGATAAATGTTCCACGGCAATGGGGTATTCTTCGCGGACATAGAGAATGCCGTATTCCGCTCCCATGGCGTATCCCCCGATCAGCATCCCCTCGATGACCGAATGGGGATCGCCTTCAAGGATCGCCCGGTCCATGAATGCGCCGGGGTCCCCCTCGTCCGCGTTGCAGACGACGTATTTGGGCCATGATTCGGTCTGCCTGGCAAAACGCCACTTGATCCCTGTAGGGAAACCGGCACCACCCCGGCCGCGAAGCTTTGCATTGACCACTTCCTCGATAACCGCTTCCGGCGTCATTTTGGAAAGCGCTTTTATAAACGCCTTGTACCCGCCGGCCGCGATGTAGTGCTCGATTTTCGTGGGGTCGATACGTCCGCAGTTGGCAAGCACCCGCCTGAGCTGTTTCTGGTAGAACGGTATCTGGTTGCGGTAAAAGATGAACTGTCCGGTTTTAGGGTCCTGGTATGCGAGCCGCTCGATGAGTTGGTTGTTTTTCAGCGTTTTGTCGACAATTTCGGCGGCATCCGACGGATCGACCTCCTGGTATTGCACGCCCAGGGGCTCGATGGCCACAACCGGGGCTTTGGCGCAGAAACCGTGGCACCCGGTCGACCTGATTTCAACTTCCTCGTCCATGCCGCGATCGGTTACGGCTTCCGCCAGTGCATCCCGAAAGGCGGCGGCACCGTAAGCCCGGCAGCCGGTCATGCACACATGAACTTCGATTCTTTTTTTGCCGGAATCCGCAAGTATCTTATTGCGGAACCATTCCAGCTGGCCTATGGATGTGAGTTTTTTCATGGGGCTCACGCCTCCTTGCTGTCTTTACTGTACTCACTGAGTACGGAGGTAACTTTGGTCGGATTGAGTTTGCCAAAGTAGTCACGATTGACCATCATCGTGGGTGCCAGGAAACAGGCCCCCAGGCAGGCCACGGTTTCCAGGGTGAACTGGTAATCCGGGCTGGTTTCGCCTTCTTCCAGGTGAAGGTCCCGTTGGATCATCCGCAGGAGGGAACGGCTCCCCTTGACATGGCAGGCCGTTCCCCTGCAAACCTTGAGGACATATCGCCCCTTGGGTTTCAGGGAAAACCCCGAGTAAAAAGTAATAACTCCCTGAACCTGGGATGGGTGCATGTGCAGTGCATTGGCGATGGGTTCGATCGATTCCGGCGGAATAAAGCCGATAGTCTCCTGCACATCCTGGAGCAACGGAATCAACCCCCATTTTTTGTCCTGGTACCGCTCTATGATTTCATTTATTTTTTCCGGATCGAATTGTGTGGGATCCATTGAATGCTCCTTGTCAGTAATTCCGGATTCAACCGCCTGGGTTAATCCGTGCTGGAAATTATTTTTTCAATTCGCACGTTTACATTTCGCCAACCGGATCCGGTATCTTTCAGGGCGCTGAAATCCGTGATCTGCATAAGATCATTACCGGAAAAGCCCTGGGGGATGAATACCTGCCCCGGGGGGACGGCCGGATCGACCACATACGCCCGGCTGACGGCACCGAATGGCGAGACCAGACGTATCACGGCACCCCCGTCGTCTTTGCTGCCTTTGTTCAAGCCAAGGGCGTGGGCATCTTTCGTGGAAATTGCGATCTCTCCGGCTTTGCCCGAAGCCTTTATACGGCCGGACCGACTGGTTCGGGTCCCGGAACCCAAATGCCACCTGAGGTTTCCGATAAAGGCGGAAAAAGGATAGTCTTTGTCAGTGGTCGTTGCCCTGGCTGCAGAAAGCGGCGCAAATGCAAACGTTTCCGATTGTTTGGTTTCCGGTTGGCTTACCCACACCTGGCGATGGCTGCCAATTTCACTGTAGCCAGGTATGATCTGGCGTATTTCCCGTTGTATGTTTTCAACGGTGGTATAATCTTCAGTATGCCCGTTTTTTTCTGCAAGCATGGCCAGCAGTTTCCAGTCCGCCAGCGCATCACCCGGAGGCGGAACAACTGCATCGAAGCTTTGGAGCCGTCCTTCCATGTTGGTGAACGATCCCTGTTTTTCGGCAAACGCTGCGGCCGGCAGAATCACGTCGGCAATTTCGGCGGTTTTGTTTCGGATGATCTCCTGTACGACAATGAAATCCAGTTTTTCAAGCGCGCTTCGCACACGGTCCGGATCGGGAAGGGTTCGCAGAAGATTTTCCCCCATGATATAGAGCGCTTTGAGCGTTCCGGCTTCAGCCGCCTCGATCATTGCGTGGATATCCATGCCCGGGTTTGTGGGGAGGCTGGTCTGCCAGGAGTCCTCGAGAATCTTTCTCTCTTCAGGCTTTTCAATGGGGCGCCGTCCGGGGAGCATATCCGGCACGCACCCCATGTCCATTGCACCGGCCAGGTTGTTTTCCAGGGAAAGAATGAAAATGCCGGCGTGGGTATCGCCGATACTGCCGGTGAGCAATGCCAGATTGAATGCCGCGTCGAAAATTTCTTTACCGTTTTTTCTTTCCAGGAGGTCGCCGGGAAGCACAACGGCAATCTTTTTTCCCTTCAGCATTTCCGCGGCTTTTTTAATTTTTTCGGGTGAAACGCCGGCTTGTACGGCATATGTGTCCGGATTGACGGAGACGATGTTTTCGAACCATCCGTGGGGGTCATTGGTTTTTTGGTCCATGAAAGCCTGGTCTGCACCGTTTTCATGGATAAGACGTGCGGCCAGGGCATTTATTATATCATGGGGCAGGGGTTGGCTTTCGGTTGATTTTTCCGGATGAAGCCAGATGGTGCCAAACGCAGCTATGTCGGTGCGGTAAGGGTCTATTGCGACCAGGGGGGCACCTTTTTTAACGCCCCTTTTGATATGATAGCCGGCAACAGGGACACTGTGATCGGGATCGGCAAGGATCGTGACGATGGCCTGGGCGTTTTCAAGACCGGAAAGCGGGTTGACCCTGGATGCATCCAGGGTTTTTCGGTCGAGTTCGCGCAGCAGGGCCTGACCGTTGAGGATGCCGGATGTGGTGATGTTGTTGGTATTAAAAATGACCCGGGCAATTTTCTGGAACAGGTAGTTTTCTTCATTGGTGCATTTGGTTGAGCCGATAAAACCGATACTGTCAGGACCGTGCAGTCGTTTTATGTCGGCCAGCCGGCTGGCGATGGTAGCAATAGCTTCATCGATACTGCAGGGTTGCAATGACGCAACACCTTCTTCGCTGGGGCGTTTTATCAGGGGGTGTGTCAGGCGGTCGGGAGAGAGCAGAAAATCATGGGCGAAATGTCCCCGGACGCAAAGAGTGGGACCGTTTACCGTGCCGATATCTGAGGATGGGCTGACTTCGACCACCCGGTCGATGAACGTCTCCCCGGTGGTGTGCTGACTGGCCACTCCCATGGTCAGGCTGCACCCGGCGCTACAGAAACCGCAGATGCTGGTCGCTTCTCGTTGCGGGGTGCCGACAAAAAAGGTATTGTGGGTCGACAGGGCACCGGTGGGACAGAGGGAGACGCAGGTGCCGCAAAAGGTGCAGTTTGAAGCCTCAAGGGGTTGCCCGTATAGGGTAGCCGGTCGGGAAGGAAACCCACGGTCGTTGTAATCGATGGCACCCACGGCCACGAGTTCGTGATCCCCCCGGATGCATTTGCCGCAGAGGATGCATTTGCTCAGGTCCCGGATAATAAAAGGGTTGTTGGTTTCAAAGGGTTTGTAGTTGGGCATGGGGTAAAGACCGGTTTCGGCCACACCCAATTGTGCGGCAACCATTCGCAGTTCGCACCGGTTTCCCTTGTTGCACACGATACAGGATTCCGGGTGTTCGGCAATCATGAGGCGGGCAATATTTTTCCGGTGTCCGGTCACCCGGGGCGAATCCGTTTGGATGATCATGTCCTGGGCGACCGGCGTTACGCAGGACGCCATGAGGCGCCCTGTATTTTCTTCTTCAACCAGGCAGAACCGGCATGCGCCATGCGGGGCAAGGTCCGCATGGCTGCACAGGGTGGGGATTTTAATTGCATTTTTCCCGGCCGCTTCAAGAATCGAGGTGCCCGGCGGGCTCGATATTTTCTTCCCATTTATGGTGAGTACAATATTTTTCACGGGTGCGGCTCCTTATTTTCGTTTCAGTTGAAGGGGCCATAGCCTTGCACGGAGAATTCTGATAGTATTGCACCTGGGTGCTATTTGAGCTTTGCGGCATCCAGGTAGTGCCTGAGTTTTTCTTCCCCGCCGATTGTTATGATATGGACCCCGTCACATAATTGTTTGAGCCCCTTGACCGTATCGGCAAACAGCTCGATACTGGCTTGTTCCTTGTCCTGTGCCATGGCCAGTTTTTGGATCACCCACTCGGGTACCAGTCCGCTTTTCAGATGCCGGTTTAGAAAACGGGCCATGCCGGCTGTTCGAAGAATAAGCACTTCCGCAATAACAGGCACGCCGAAGGTGTTGGTGTGTTTCAGAAATTTCTCGAAACTTTCCAGGTCGAAAACAGGGGTGCTCAGGAAATACCCGGTACCCATTTTCGTCATTTCTTCCATTTCCCGGAGTTCCAGGTCGGGCACGTCTTTGCCCCACTTGGATTCAACGCCTGAGCCCAGGAGAAAATCCGGTTTTGCCTCGATCTCCTGGCCGTCAACGGTTCGTCCCTCTTTGATATGTTCCAGCACGGATTGAAGCTTTCCTGCATCCACATGAAAAAACATCATTTCCTGCAGGCTGTCCCCGGTGATTCGGTAATCTTCGGTAAAGACGAGCAGGTTATCGATTCCGGCCTGATTTGCCGCCATTAAATCCTTTTGAAGCTGAATACGGCTTTTTTCGCGTGTGGTGGTCTGGTATATCGATTCGAAGCGATTTTGTTTCAGAACTTCGCAGGTTTTGATTGTATCCCCCACAATCCCCTGGAACTCGGTTTCCGACAGGGACACGCCTTCAACGCGGCCACGGATCTTGCTGAGGTGCTGGATCATTTCATCCATTTCCTGCTCGATCGGTGCCTGAACTTCGGTGGTTACAACGAATTGCCGTTTTTTCAATGCTTCTCTGAGTTTCATGAATTACCTCCTTGCTGGTTATTTTCCATATCCCTAATCCCTGATCGATAACTGCCGTGAGACTTCCGCTTTTAGTTGAGAAAGGGGAAGGGGCTTGGAAAAACAGGCGTCAGCACCATATTCTTTCATCCGGGCAAACTTTTCTTCATCCAGATAAGCCGAAAGGATCACAATTTTCGTATCTTTGGTTTCAGGTGTGGATTTAATTTTCTTGCACACATCAAATCCCTTGATATCGGGCATCATGATATCGAGGATAAGCAGGTCGGGCTTGAAATGATTTACCTGAAGGCCCGCCTCGAAACCGTCCGCAGCAGAAATCACTTCATAATCGTGTTCGTCTTCTTCCAGGCACTGGACGATGCTCTCGACAATGATGGGATCATCGTCGACGACCAGAATTTTTTTCCGGTTGTCTTCCGCAACGGTTTCCGGAATCGGGATACCTTGTTTTTGCATAAAGGCTTCCAAATCCTTTCGGTTGATGCGGCGGTGCCCCCCGGGAGTACGGTAAGCCTTGATATAACCGGCATCAATCCAGTTGATAATGGTTTTGGAGGCAACTTTACAGTGCTTGCTTGCGGTAAAGACAGTAAAGACATCTTCCATGTGAATCTCCTTAAATTAAAGAGTT
>SLIE01000378.1 GCA_007135795.1 Desulfobacterales bacterium | reverse complement strand
GGTTGCTTAAGAATCTCGACAAGACGTTCCCCACGAATAAGCTGTTTCTGAGTGGCAGCGTCCAGGTCGGAACCAAATGCTGCAAACGCCTCGAGCTCACGATACTGGGCAAGGTCCATTCGCATGGTTCCTGCAAATTGTTTCATGGCTTTTTCCTGAGCAGCGCCACCAACGCGCGATACAGAGAGCCCAACATTGATCGCAGGTCTTACGCCAGCAAAGAAAAGTCCAGGCTCCAGAAAAATCTGGCCATCGGTAATGGAAATAACGTTGGTTGGAATATAAGCGGAAAGGTCACCGGCCTGTGTTTCAATAATCGGAAGTGCGGTGAGTGATCCGGCACCAAGCTCATCATTGAGCTTGCAAGCACGCTCAAGCAGCCGTGAATGGTTATAGAAAATGTCACCAGGGAAAGCTTCACGCCCCGGTGGACGCCGCATCAACAGGGAAACCTGACGATAAGCAACGGCCTGTTTGGAAAGATCGTCATAAATGATGAGCGAGTGCTTGCCATTATCTCGGAAGTATTCACCAATTGCACATCCGGCATACGGTGAAACATACTGCAACGTTGCCGGGTCACTAGCAGTTGCAGAAATAACCGTTGTGTATTCCATTGCACCATGTTTTTCAAGAACAGCAACAACCTGAGCGACTGTCGATCGTTTTTGGCCGGTAGCAACATAAATACAGTAAACGTCCTTGCCTTTTTGGTTCAAGATAGCGTCAATGGCAACAGCGGTCTTCCCAATCTGGCGGTCACCGATGATCAACTCCCGCTGACCACGGCCAACCGGCGTCATGGCGTCAATTGCCTTCAACCCGGTGTAGAGAGGTTCGTGTACGGATTTACGGGCAATAACACCTGGCGCCACCATTTCGATTCGCCGGGTCTCTGTGGATTCCACCGGACCTTTGCCATCGAGTGGTTCTCCAACAGCGGACAGAACCCTTCCCAGGACACCATGGCCAACCGGAACCTCGGCGATTTTTCCCGTCCGCTTTACGATATCGCCTTCCTTGATATGGGTGTCATCACCCATAATGGCGATACCAACGTTATCTTCTTCCAGGTTCATGGCAAGCCCCAGAACACCGTTGGAAAATTCCACGAGCTCAAGGGCTTTTACTTTTTCAAGTCCATAAACGCGGGCAATGCCATCACCGGCCGACAAAACGATTCCGGTTTCACTCAACTCAACTTTCTTGTCGAATTCCTGAATCTGCTGCTTAATGATTTCGCTGATTTCTTCGGCTTTTATTTCCATTATACACTCTCACCCCTCTTTAAAGATTCACGCATATTTTTTAACTGTGTTTTGATGCTGCCATCCAACACAAGATCCCCGATCTTCGTTACAATACCGCCAATTATTTCCGGATCCTGCTGTGTTTTCAACACAACCTCCTTCCCGGTCATTTTCGCAAGTGACTGACGAATCTGGTCGTACGCTTCCGATGAGAGTTCCGAGGCGGAAATCAGATCAGCCCGCACTATTCCCTGCAACTCATCATTCAACTTGTTATAATGCTCGCTTATTTCCCGGATCCGATCAAAGCGATACTTGGAAAACATTAAGTTCAAATAAGATCTCATCACATTCGACAGGTCCATTGAACCGATCACCGTCGAGAACAATTTTTTACGTTTCGCGGAATCAAACAAGGGATTTTTAACGGTTTGCTCGAAATCAGGGTTTTGGTTGAGCATGTCGATAATACCATCGAGTTCCGCTTTGTAATTTTCCGCCTGGCCGTCTTCCTTTCCAATAAGAATCAGGGCCTTCGCATATCGTCTGGCTATTATTGAACTTCTCACTTTGTCACCACCTTATCTAGATATTCTTTAACGAGTCTGTCGTGATCATCATCGGTAATAAGGCTCTTCATGCGCTCTTCCGCCTTTTCAACCGCACTGTCGAAAAGCTCTGTTTCGAGTTTGAGCTTTGCTTGCGCAAATTCGGATTCAATTGTCCGGCGGGCCTGCTTTTCCATCTTGGCTGCGACAAGTTCTGCCTGTTTCAGAATATTGTCACGCGCCTCCTCGCCTTGCTGCTGATACTGTTGTATGATTTTTTCCGCCTCAGAATCAAGTGTTGCAAGCTTTTCATTATACTCGGCCAACTTCTTTTCGGCCGCTTCTTTTTGTTTTTCAAGATCCTGCAACTGTTCTCTTATCAATCGAACCCTATCAGTAAAAAAGTTTGCAACCGGTTTTCGAAGGATGAAAAAAAGTACCAAAACCAGGGCGGTAAAGTTCATGATGCGATAGGTATCCGTCCTTTCCCACTCCTCTGCGGCATATGCCGGGTTTAGCAGAACAAGGAACAAAAAGGATATGCAAATGATAAAAGGAAAGCCGAAACGGGCAACATTTTTAAATTTCATCTATACTGTCCTCCCGAGAATTTTTTTGCTGATTTCATTTGCAAAAAAATCAATTTGAGATTGAAGGGATCTTCGAACTTCCTCTGTTTCCCTGGTGACTTTGATTTTTATATCTTCAAGATCCTGTCTTGCTTTTTCATTGATCCGTTCCATCATCTGCTGTTCTTCCTGCCGGGCGGTTTCTTCCATGGTCTCTTTCATCCTGCGACCTTTTTCCCTGGCTTCCTTGATCCCGGCTTCTAAAGAAGCCGCTCTTTCGGTGGAATCTTT
>SLIE01000122.1 GCA_007135795.1 Desulfobacterales bacterium | reverse complement strand
GAAAAGAAACGTCTGAAACGGTTCATCCAGTATTCCGGGTTGTCCGGCTGTATGAAGCAGATGCGAACCAGCATGACCTTTAATTGCTCGTACATGGCATCGAGTTCCGGGTGGCGTGCGAGCTTGGGACTGAGCGCGGGAATTTCGGTTGTGGCGGCATTGAACAATTCATAGCAGACGATCATGACCGCCTGGGCAAGATTGATCGATGAAAACTCGGCCGTTCGGATATGAACCAGGTCATGACAGACGCGAAGCTCTTCATTGGTCAGCCCCCGGTCTTCCGGGCCGAAAACAATCGCAACCCGGTTTTCCCTGCTGATGGGGATCAGTACTTCCGCCATTTTTGCGGGACTTTTGATCATTTGCCGACCTTTGCCAAGCCTCGCGCTGGTTCCCACGATATAGCCGCATTCAGCAACAGCGCTTTTCAGGTTGTCGAAAACGGTCATGTCGTGGATTACATCGGCGGCCGCATGGGTCGAAAGGACAAGCGCCCGGTTGATGTCAACGGGCTCCGATGATACCACACGAAGGTCCCGGATTCCCATATTGCGCATGCAACGGGCCGCTGATCCGATATTCTCCGGAAACTGCGGCTTGTTTAGAATGATGGTGATGTTGTCGAGTGTAATGCAATTATTCATAATTCACTATATTATCTAATAATTATAAATTTTTAAAGCAATTGCTTTTGCTAGGGTACGGATGCATCATTTGTTGGCCGATTCCAACGCCAAAGTCTCATTCGTCGCCATTTCTCTTAAAAAATCCATAAAAGCCGTGCAAAGGGGTGATTGCGTACGGTTTTTGTGATACGTCAGGTAGAAATGCCGCTTCAGGTTCAGATTTTCGACAAAAAGGGTTTTAAGGGTCTTCGCTTTAATTTCGTCCGCAACTGCAATTGTGGACAGTATCGATACTCCAATTCCTGATTTAATTCCCTGTATTACGGAAGTGGTGCTGCCGAGTTCGGCCGCAATCATAAAATCGCCTGTATCGAGTCCTTGTAATGCCAATCGTTCTTCAAGCGATTTGAGCGTGCCGGAACCTTTTTCCCTTATGATGAACGGTTCGGTAAGCAGTGATTCCAAACGGATGGATTTTTTTCTCGACCACTTGTGACCCGCGGGGATCACCACCCGCATTTCATCCCCAAACGATTCTTCCTGCAGAATTCCGGATTGATCGACTTTTGCCCCCACAAGGCCGAAGTCGAGCCGGTTGTCCAGAATGGCGCTGATAATCTGCTTTGTATCACCGACCTGTATGGAAATATTCACGCCGGGGTGTTCCTGCTTAAAACGCCCGATCAGACGGGGAAGAATATATCCTCCTGGAATGGTACTCCCGCCGATTGAAAGATTTCCACTGATAATACCCATGAACCGGGCCATTGATTCTTCCGTTTCTTCCGCAAGGCGGATGATCCGGCGTGCATGGGAATAAAGAAGCCTGCCGGCACTTGTGGGGATGGTTTTTTTACCCATGCGGTCGACAAGTCTGCAATTAAAATAACTTTCAAGATCTTTGATATGGCTGCTGACCGTGGGTTGTGTCAGGTGAACCGCCTCGGCCGCTTTTGAAAATCCTTCCAATTCAATTACTTTTAGAAATATTTTTAGTCGCCATATGTCCATTGGTGCGTGTTTTCCCGTTGTGATTTCTGGAAATTCTGCCTTGCGACGGGTGTAATCGTGCCGGAAGCATCCATCACGACAGGTATTGAAAAATTTAATAATATATATCAATAATGATTGAAATTAGCAATTTGATTTGTATGTTGTTGGGGAGTACATAATGTAAGCATGAAGAAACGTGATTGTTTATAGAGGCATGTGCTGATGTTGTCCCCAAGATTGCCATGCATCCAGGCCATTTGATGCAGGGGGCATCGATTAAATATTAATGCGTTTTCAGAAAAGCATGATGGAAAACATGATGGAAAACATGATAAAAATAGATGCGAGAAACCAGGAATGTCCGGTTCCTGTTTTATTGACACGACAGGTGGTTGAGGAACAGAAACCCGAATCAGTGCAGGTTATTGTGGATAATGATGCTTCCAGGCAGAATGTTTCCCGGTATTTGAAATCCATGGCATACCTGGTGAGCGATCACCCGGTCGACGATGAATTTCATGTTACAGGCGTGCGGGGGCCGGGTGAGGCAAACCCGTCGGAAATTCCGGAGCCGGTTTGCTATCCAGGCACTGAGACACGAAAAATTATGGTAGTGGTAGCAACAGATCGAATCGGGTATGGCGATGATTCGCTCGGGTTGAAACTGATGGCCAATTTCATTCGGACGCTCGAAGAGTTGGGTCCTGATTTGTGGCGGCTTGTTTTTCTCAACAACGGTGTGAAGCTTGCCATTGAATCATCTGTTGTGATCGATGCGCTTCAAAAGTTTGAAAAAGGAGGCGTAAAGATCATGGTATGCGGTACATGCCTCGAGCATTACCGGATCTCAGAGTTGAAAAGGGCAGGCGAGACGACCAACATGCTCGATATTGTGACCGCCATGCAGCTTGCGGACAAGGTGATTTCCGTATAATCTGGCAATCCGCACCGTCTGCTGCAATATCAATTCCCCTGGCGATCCCGGGAGGCAGAATCGCTTCTGTTTCCCGGGATCATTTTTTTTCAATTGCGCAACCCTTGATGGCGTCGTAAAAAGTCCCATCTACCTCGTTGTATCGATTTCACACTTGCTCGGAATACTATATAGTGCCTGAACGAAATCCGTCTTTCTCGCCAATCTCTGCGCCCGGCTCAAATTTTAATTTTCAAAATACGGTCAGTATTCCTGCGGTTAAGATTTTCGCCGTCCTTGACCTTGACGAAAAATCCTGGTTTTTATTTGGGCACTCTATATATACCGTCGCGAATGAAAAGTCACTACACTTTGTATGTGGAGCTTTTAACTTGGCCATCTTTACAGATTTTGTGACTTTTTACGGGCACATCAGTTTTCTTTCAAGCAGAACTCAACTGAAATAATCAGTTCGTTTATTTTCGTCTTGGACACATCAATATTTATATACTACATATTATTAATATCACTTGCCAAATGGCTTTCGCTATTTTCGCCGATACCGTCGGGGAGGATGTCTTAATAACAAATTCGAGGAGGTGCAATGACAAACAAACTTGTGATTATCGGGGGTGTTGCCGGGGGGGCGACAGCTGCCGCACGTGCCAGGAGGCTTAATGAAAATGCGGAGATCGTCATGTTTGAAAGAGGGCCATATATCTCTTTTGCCAATTGCGGTCTTCCGTATCATATCGGTGGCGTTATCAAGAAGAGAGATAATCTGATACTGTCCACCGCCGAAATGTTTTCGAAACGGCACCATGTCGATGTTCGTATCAATACGGACGTCCTTGCCATTGACAGGAGCGGCAACACGGTTCGGGTAAGAAACCTGGCAACAGGCGAAGAATACAGCGAGTCTTATGACAAGCTGATACTCTCGCCCGGTGCGGAACCGGTGCGGCCCCCATTCAAGGGGATCGATGTGCAGAACATTTACACTCTCAGAAATCTGCCGGACATGGACCGTATCAATGCTTGCATCGACGAAATGTCACCCCTGACGGCGGTTGTTGTCGGTGGTGGGTTTATCGGCCTTGAAATGGCTGAAAACCTTGTCTTCAAAGGGATTAAGACAACAATCATCGAAAAGCTCGACCAGGTGATGGCGCCGCTTGATAAAGAGATGGCCAATTTTGCCCATGCGCATTTAAGAGAAAAAAATGTGGAACTCATACTCGGGGACGGTATACGGGATTTTGAAAAAAAAGACGGCTCGATAATCGTTCACACAGAGCAGGGAAAACGGGTCGTTTGTGATATGGTGGTCTTGTCTGTTGGGATACGACCTGAAACCCGGCTTGCCATGGATGCGGGTCTTGCCCTTGGTGAAACCGGTGCTATTGAAGTGGATGCCACCATGCGCACCAGCGATCCCCACATATATGCCGTCGGTGATGCCGTGGAGGTCCGGGATTATATCACGGGCAGAAAAACCATGACGCCTCTGGCCGGTCCGGCAAACAAGCAGGGAAGGATCGCCGCGGATAATGTCATGAACCGGTCGTCGGTCTTTTGCGGAACCCTGGGGACCGCCATTGTAAAGATTTTCGACTTGGCCGTGGCGCAAACCGGTCTTAACGAAAAAACGGCCCTGAAATGGGGCGTCCCCTACCTGACCAGTTATACCCACTCAGGCTCCCATGCGGGGTATTACCCCGGCGCGGAGACCCTATCCATAAAGCTTCTGTTTTCCCCAGGTAACGGCACAATCCTGGGTGCGCAGGTGGTTGGAAAGGACGGGGTCGATAAGCGTGTCGACATTATTGCCACGGCCATTTATGCAAAAATGACGGTCTTTGATCTGCAAAATCTTGAACTGGCATATGCGCCGCCTTACGGCTCGGCCAAGGATCCTGTCAATATCGCGGGATACGTGGCATCCAATATTATCAAGGGGGATATTGAAAACGTATATATCGATGAGCTCGACGCACTTGATCCGCAAGAATACCTCTTGCTCGATCTTCGGACAAAAGGCGAGCTCAAGCGCTCAGGGCAGATCAAGGATGCCATCCACATACCCATCGATGATTTCCGGGACCGGATGGGCGAGCTGGACAATCAAAAAAATTACATCACGTATTGCGCTGTCGGCTACAGAGCGTATCTCGCACACCGTGCCCTGATTCAAAAAGGATTTAAATCGAAGAACCTGAGCGGGGGGTACGAAACGTATGTCATGGCAAACATGGCGCCGCCGGAAGAAAAATCAACTGAATCCCATGAGAAATAAACACTTAACCGTAAAAGTCTGAATCCCGTTAGTCTCCGGAGGGGCTTTGTTTTTGGTCTAAATATTTTTAAAAGCTAATCATATCATTGACGAACCGGATTTATGTCATACATTTTCAGTGTAGCAGCGGTTTTTGATATCCATTTTAAATTAGGAGATGTGTGATGTCAGAGATAGCAGTGAGTGGGAAAAAGGTTCGTATCAGTGGTAATCTGCCGGATGTGGGATCCGTGGCACCGGATTTTCTGCTTGTCGGAACCGAACTTCGCGATGTGCGCCTGTCAGAGTTTAAAGGCAGCATGGTGATCATGAACATTTTTCAAAGCGTGGATCAGCCCGTGTGTGCCGAAACTGTCCGCCGGTTCAATGAAATGGCAGATCGGCTGGACAATACAAAAGTGCTTTGCATCTCGAAGGACCTTCCGTTCGCGCATGAACGCTTTAACACAGCCGAGGGGATAGACAATGTCATTTCATTGTGCGAACTGAGAAACAATGATTTCGGAAATGATTATGGATTGCGGATTGAAGAAGGCTCCTGGGCGGGACTGTTTGCAAGGGCCGTACTTGTACTTGATGAAAACCTGCGGGTGGTTTATACTCAGACTGTTCCGGATACCATGGACGAACCGGATTATGAATCCGCGTCACAAACCATTGCCGACGCGACCGTTGAATCAACCGCAGGGCTGAGCGAACAGAGTAAAAGCGAGGCCATGGATGAAAATTATTGTGTGAAAAAACCCACGGGAGAACACGCAAGGCTTGAAGATGATGATGATTGTGATGAATCGCGTGCCGGCAAAATCTGATGCGCCTGTAAAAAAAAACGAGATCAGGCGGCGTTATAAAAACCTCAATGTTCAGGCTTGCGCAATATCCAGAAATGCCGTTTTAATTAATGAGAGCGAAATTCTGAGGGATTTGCGCGCAGGCACGGAGATGGTCAAATTCTTTTAACCCCTGATATTAGAATTCAGGAGAAAAATGATGAAAAAAAAAGTTCTGATTTCCTTTGATGACTCAGAAAATGCAATGCGGGCAGTTACATTCGCCTCGGAACTGTTCGAAAAGAGTTCCGAAATCACTTTGTTTAATGTTTTGCCGGACTATAAAAGAGTATGCGAATACGATAGTCCAAGTCTTACGCCGTCGTTTCAAAAGGAACGTGCTTCTTTTTGCAGGCTCGAGGATCAAAAAAAAGCATTGCTGGAAAAAACCGCGGAAGACTTGCAAACCTGTTTGTTATTGGCCGGGTTTGAAAAAAACAACCTCCATGTTGAAATGAAATCCATGGAAAAAGGGGTTGCAAGAGACATCATTAAAAAAGCAGATTCCGGATATGATATTGTTGTTCTGGGGAAAAAAGGGGCATCCGGGGCTTCGGAGTTTTTCTTTGGGAGTGTGTCACAGAAAGTTATTAATGGTGTAAAGAAGGCATCGGTTCTTGTCGTTACATAACAGCCAGCACTGATTCGATGCGACAAGCGGTATCTATCCACAGCAAGCGGACTACGGGAGGCGGGTTTGAAAATACTTATTACCGGAGCGGGTGGCTTTGTCGGTACCCGGATGGTTGATTATTTTGCAGAAGAGGGTCATGACGTTGTCGGCGTGGACAGGAACAGACCATTTGTAACCACCGATCCCTGCCAGTTTACGCATATTCAGGCGGATACCACCCGGGAAGGGGAGTGGCAGGAGGCTGTCGGCACCTCGGATGTGGTGATCAACCTTGCCGGAAAAAATATCTTCGGACGATGGAGCGAAAAAACAAAGCAGGAAATTCTTGAAAGCCGCGTACAAACCACTAAAAACGTGGTGAACGCGCTTTCCGGAGAAAACAAATCCGTGCTGTTAAGCACATCGGCTGTGGGGTTTTACGGAGACCGGGGAGAAGACCTGCTTGATGAAAATGAAGACAGCGGGGATGATTTTCTGGCCCGGGTGTGTATTGAATGGGAAAAAGAGGCAAACAAGGCTGCGGAAAAGGGTGTTCGCGTTGCCAACATGCGATTTGGCCTTATAATGGGCAAAACCGGCGGCGCATTGAAAATGATGCTTCCCGCTTTTAAGGCATTTGTTGGCGGACCGCTGGGTACCGGCAAGCAGTTCATGCCCTGGATTCATATCAATGATTTGATCGCGGCCCATGATTTTGTTCTCTCTAATGGGGAAGTATCAGGGCCCGTCAATTGTTGCGCTCCCAATCCGGTACGCAATGAAGTGTTTGCCAAAACGCTTGGCAGGGTTCTTGGTCGGCCCGCGGTATTCAGGGTTCCCAAAATTGCCCTTGGGCTTGCCATGGGAGAACTCGGTGAAATGATGCTTGCCAGTCAGCGGGCAATGCCTGAAAAACTTCTGGCGCATGGTTTTGCATTTTCTTATCCCGAGTTGGAGCAGGCGTTATCCGACCTTTTGGTATAAAGTGCTGTTCGTGCATTACAGGTCCATATCTCATGCATATTGAGCGTGGATATCCACGCAGCGCAAATAATACTTCAATGGCAAGCCGCTGACGCTGAGCATTGCCGTGCCGCACTCATCCCTATTCGCTTTCCGGAAATATCATCTTTGCCCGCGGCATGTGAACAAGCCTTGCTGGACGTTATTGCAGGTATTATCTAAACCGGCCTACATTATAATCGAGGTGGAAATATGGAAAAAAGAACATTATCAGTACCGAAAATATCCTGTGGCCATTGTGTGAATGCGATAAAAAATGAACTCCTTGATATGGAAGGGGTGCATTCAGTCGAAGGTGATCCCCAAAACCGCCAGGTAACCGTCGAATATGACAGCCCGGCCACCATGGACAAAATCCATCAGGCCCTGAAAGAAATTGATTATCCCGCTACGCAATCATAAAAAAGTCCGTTCTCCCCGAAACCAATTACTGCATCCCACGTTGAACTGATGGAGAAGGAAAATGGAAAGCAGAGAAAAGACGCTTCCCGTACTGGGAATGTCTTGCACCAATTGTGCCCAGGCAATCGAGCGCAGTCTTGGCAAGATAGAAGGCGTGGGATCGGCCCATGTCAATTTCGGTGCGGAACAGGTTCATGTAAAATATGATCCGTCAAAAACGAGTTTTAACGACATTGTCGCGCGGATTCGGCATGCGGGGTACGACGTCGCATCCCGGCGCGTGGAACTCCCCGTTACCGGCATGACGTGCGCCAACTGCGCGGCCAATATCCAAAAAGCGCTTTCCCGCAAAGCCGAAGGGGTGCTCGATGCGTCTGTCAATTTTGCAAGTGAGAGCGTCACGGTTGATTATGTTCCCCTGGTTACCGATCTAGAAGAAATTGCAGCCGTTATTAAAAAAGCCGGGTACACCGCGATTATTCCTGATGAATCCCAACATGATCCCGAAGATCACGAAATGGCAGCCCGAAGCGCCGAAGTACGGGCACAGACGAAAAAATTCGTGGTTGGAGTAATCTTTACACTTCCCCTGTTTGTGCTGAGCATGGGCCGGGATATGCATTTTTTTGGTCCATGGGCACACGTGGCAGCCATAAACTGGATCCTGTTTCTCCTTGCCACCCCGGTTCAGTTTTACACGGGATGGGATTACTACACAGGGAGTTACCGATGTCTTTTAAATAAAACCGCCAACATGGATGTTCTGGTGGCAATGGGGTCATCGGTCGCCTATTTCTACTCCGTTGCCATCCTGTTGTTCCCCGGTGTGGGCGATCATGTTTATTTCGAGACCTCGGCCATGATCATCACCCTGATCAAGCTTGGCAAAATGCTGGAAACCCGCACAAAGCGCAAAACCGGCGGGGCCGTGCGAAAACTGATGGGATTGAGACCGGATACGGCCACGGTGGTCAGGGACGGCGTGGAAACCGAAATGTCGGTCTCAGAGGTTCAAAAAGGGTGGCATATTCGGATGCGTCCGGGGCAACGGGTTCCGGTTGACGGAAAAGTCATTGACGGGCAATCCGCGGTTGACGAATCGATGCTGACCGGCGAACCGCTCCCGGTTATCCGCAAAACCGGTGATGTGGTTATTGGGGGTACGATCAATGTTGACGGAACGCTTGTTTTCGAAGCGACGCGGGTGGGGAAGGATACCGCGCTTGCCCAGATTATCAGGATGGTAAGGGAGGCCCAGGGGAGCCTGCCGCCGATTCAGGCATTGGCCGACCGCGTGGCGGCGGTTTTTGTGCCGGCTGTAATTCTGTTTGCCATTATCACTTTTTTTATCTGGATCATCCTTACCCCCGGGTACGTGCCGGGGATGATCCGGGTGGTTGCGATCCTGGTGATCGCATGCCCCTGTGCGCTCGGGCTTGCCACCCCGACGGCCGTGATGGCGGGAACGGGAAAAGCCGCTGAACAGGGTATTTTATTTAAAAATGGCGAAGCCCTTGAATCCGCTGAAAAGCTCAATGCAATCGTGTTTGATAAAACCGGGACCCTCACGGCGGGGAAACCCGAAGTCACGGATATGATATGTTTTGAAAAATCATGTTCAGATTCTCAAAAGTTGCTTCAACTGGCCGCATCCGTTGAAGCCGGTTCCGAACATCCCATTGGCAAGGCGATTTTGAGACAATCATCCCGGGATAATATCGCAACCCTCAATACGTCCGGTTTCAAAGCCACCGGCGGGGAAGGGGTGACGGCGGAAATCGATGGCAAGACCATAAAAGTAGGGCAGATATCATGGTTTGCCGAACAGAAAATCGACATGACGAAATATGAGGCCGCCATTGCCGACCTGCAGGAAAAGGGTAAAACAGTGGTGATGGTGGCATATGATGATGAACCCATGGGATTGATCGCCGTTGCCGACACAATCCGGCCGGAAGCCATAAGTACGGTCTCCGCCCTGCATGGATACGGAATAAAAGTGATCATGCTGACCGGCGATAATAAAAAGACCGCCGAGGCAATCGCATCGCAACTGGGCATCGACGATGTGTATGCGGAAGTTCGCCCTGGCGGGAAAGCGGAAAAAATAAAAGAGCTCCAATCCGAAAACCGAAATATCGGCATGGTGGGGGACGGCATCAATGATGCGCCCGCACTTGCCATGGCAAACGTCGGTTTTGCCGTGGGGAGCGGTACGGACGTAGCCATCGAAACCGGTGATGTCGTATTGGCCGGCGCCAGTCTGTCATCCGTGGTCAGAGCCCTGGAGATCAGTAAAAAAACCATGCGCACGGTACGCCAGAATCTTTTCTGGGCCTTTTGCTACAACGTGATGCTGATCCCGATTGCCGCGGGGGTTCTGTACCCCTTTGCAGGGGTTCCCGGGATGCTCAGGGAACTGAACCCGATGCTTGCGGCCGCGGCCATGTCTTTCAGCAGTATTTCTGTCGTATTGAACAGCCTCCTGTTATACCGGAAAAAAATAAAATGATCCTGAAGTATTCCCGACAACTCGAATCGTTGTATCTTGAAAAAAACAAGCGTTGTTATGTAGACCCCGATCCCCTGACGGTTTTATACCGGTATCCGAACACGGCGGATCGGGAAATTGCCGGGTTCATCGCAGCCTCCCTTGCTTACGGCAATGTCCGGCAAATAATGAAAAGCGTCGAGATTGTATTGGGCCTGATGGGGGACAGCCCGCATGCTTACATCTGTCAATCCGAAAACCGTGATTTCAGAAATGACCTGAACGGGTTTGTTCACCGGTTTGCAACGGGAGAACACCTCTCCGCATTGCTTTGCGGGATAAAATCAATGATCGACGCACACGGCTCCCTCATGGGCTTTTTTCAAAATG
>SLIE01000157.1 GCA_007135795.1 Desulfobacterales bacterium | reverse complement strand
TGACATGGAGGTGTATGTATGTAAATTAGGAATATAAGGTATCGTTTGAACGTTTTTGAACGTTTTTGAACCTTTTTGAACGATTTGCTTTGCACGAAATTGCAAAGAGACATGAGTGATGATCGATCAGATCCATTCAAAATCGTGCCTGATTATAGGGTGCGGCAACCCGCTTTTCGGTGACGACGGCTTTGGTCCCTGCGTGATCGAACACCTACAGCAATATCATCAACTTCCCGACCACTCTGCCTGCATAGATGCAGGTACCGCTGTCCGAGATATTCTTTTCGACATTCTCCTTTCTGAAACACGACCCCGACAAATCATAATCATAGATACATCCGAGCAAAATGGCAGCCTTCCCGGTGTTATCTCCGAAATCGACGTGGACGACATCCACTTGAAAAAAATCAGCGATTTTTCCCTGCATCAATTTCCCACCACCAATATGCTCAAAGAATTGAAAATGTATACCAACGTCGCTATACGCGTTCTGGTCGTTCAACCTGAGTATATTCCGGAAGAAATTGAACCCGGTATTTCCGAATCCGTGGTGGCTGCCGTACCCGCAATGTGCCGCCGCGTTATGGCCATTATCAATGAAGGTAAGCCATGAGGAGTTGCCATGATAATCATTCGCGTAGGAAAGCTTGCCACTGTCCTGGGCGTCCATCGGAACACTGTCAGGAACTGGATTAAAACCGGAAAACTCCCTGTTCGTCCCATACCCGGCAAAAAGTATGTCATTGAATCCTCAGTTCTGGATGAGTTTCTGCAGGCCATGGGTGTTGCGGCGGACGTTACAGCGGACAATGTCTTCCAGGCAGCAGGCGGCGCAGTCGCATCCCCTCGTGTGGAAAAAAAGAAAGAAAACCCCCAACCCCCAATTTACAAAAGAGGTGCTCATGTCAGACAAACCTGTTGGATCTGTAATGGTTGTCGGCGCGGGTATTACGGGTATCCAGGCGTCATTGGATTTAGCCGATTCCGGATACTTCGTGTACCTGTTGGAAAAAAGCCCCGGTATTGGTGGTGGCATGGCCATGCTGGATAAAACTTTTCCCACCAACGATTGCGCCATGTGAATTATTTCACCAAAATTGGTCGAGTGCGGTCGGCACTTGAATATTGAAATTTTGACGCAATCCGAAATTGTTGATGTTGCCGGGCAGGCAGGTAATTTCAACGTTACCGTAAAAAAGAACCCTCGATACATCGATATGGACAAATGTATCGCATGCGGCATCTGTGCTGAAAAATGCCCCAAAAAAGTCGATGATGAATTCAACATGGGTCTTGCCAAGCGCAAGGCGGCCTATATCCAGTACGGACAGACCGTCCCCCTCAAGTACGTGATCGACCCGGTCAACTGCATTTATCTCGTTGGTCGCGACAAAGGCAAAAAGAAATGCCTTGCCTGCGAAAAATTCTGTCCTACCGGCGCCATTAATTTTGAAGACAAGGAAGAGATCCTGAATTTAAATGTCGGCTCTCTGATTCTTTCGCCGGGGTATTCCCCATTTGATCCTTCAGGGTTGGATATTTATGGATACGGGAAGATCCCCGATGTGGTTACCAGTCTGGAATATGAGCGGATGCTATCTGCAGGAGGGCCGCTTCAGGGACACCTGGCAAAGCCGTCTGACGGCAAGGAACCCCATTCAATTGCCTGGATTCAATGTGTGGGTTCAAGGAACACCAATAAATGCGATAATGGCTACTGTTCCGCCGTATGCTGCATGTATGCCATGAAGCAGGCGCTGGTTACCGCCACCCACATCCCGGGCGGTGGGCAGCAGAGTATATTCAACATGGATATCCGCAGTAACGGAAAGGAATTTGAGCTCTATTACCAGTATGCCCGCGAACAAGATGTCCGGTTTGTCAGAGCCCGTCCGCATACCATAGAGCCTGGGGAAAACAATAACGGCGTCAGCATGACGTATTTCACGGAAGACGGACGGCAGGTAAATGAAAAATTCGATATGGCCGTACTCTCCATCGGCATGGAGGCGTCCAAGGGGATCAAATCTCTGGCGGAAAAAACGGGGATCACGTTATCACCCTATAATTTTGCCGAGACCAGCAGTTATAATCCCAGTTCCAGCAACCGGGACGGAATTTTTATAGGCGGCAGCATCAATCGGCCCATGAATATTCCGACTGCTGTCGCTATGGCGTCATCGGCTGCGTCTGAAGCCACCATAGGACTCGTTTCGGCTAAAAATACCCTGACGAAAGAAAAGAAATACCCGCCTGAAAAAAATATTGCCGGCCAGGAACCGCGTGTCGGGGTCTTTGTTTGTTCATGCGGGGTGAATATTGCAAATATCATTGATGTGGCATCGGTGGTGGCATATGCCGAATCACTTCCTAACGTGGTATTTGTCGAAAACAACATGTTTTCCTGCTCAACGGACACACAGAACATGATGGCCAAGACCATTGTGGAAAAAAATCTGAACCGCATCGTTATCGCCGCATGTTCGCCCCGAACACACGAGCCGTTGTTTCAGGATACCTTGAAGGAAATCGGGTTAAACGGCTACTTGATTGAAATGGCCAATATTCGCAACCAGAATGCCTGGGTACATCAGAAGGAGCCGGAAAAGGCAACGCAAAAAGCAAAAGATCAGGTCCGGATGGCGGTAGCAAAGGCTCGGATGGCTTA
>SLIE01000029.1 GCA_007135795.1 Desulfobacterales bacterium | reverse complement strand
CTTGAAAGACAGGGAAAAGGAACACGAATATGCAATGATCATGGTTCGGGAAGTTGACCGGATGAACCGCGAGGTTACTGACCTGCTCAATTTCGCCCGACCGCTGGAGATTGAAGCCGTACCAACAGACCCTTATGAATTGTTGTCGCACACGCTGCGCCTGGTAAACGCCGATGCAACCGAGCGCGGCATCGATATCCGCTTACAAGGGAAAAAATGCAACAAACCGGTTATGATCGATCCCGGTCTCATGACCCAGGTATTGCTCAATATTTTGCTAAACGCGGTTCAATCTGTGGAAACCCAGGGGCGGGTCGATTTACGCGTGAAAAAACCGATTGCCGGTCAGGTTGTCTTCGAAATCGACGATAACGGGCCCGGAATACCTGAAACCGAACGCGAGCAGATATTTGAGCCTTTTTTCACAACCCGTGAAACCGGAACCGGACTCGGGCTGTCGATTGTCCGTAAAATTGTGGAAACCCACGGCGGGGATGTTCAGGTGACAAGTCCGGTTCCGGGAAAAACCAAAGGGTGCCGGTTTACCGTTAGCCTCCCTTCAACATAGCGGGGCTTCCGAAAATGGTGGTTTTTGATCCAGCTCTATAGTACCTTAAAATAGTAATGTATAGGGATAGGCATGCATAGGGACAACCGATTATAAAAACAGACCGAAAATGAAACCCGAAATTCTGGTCGTTGACGACAACACATCCCACCGGAAAATGCTCGAAGCCGTTCTCGAGGCCGAAGGGTACAGTATCGCCCACGCTTCCGACGGCATCCAGGCCGTATCCGCGGTTGCGGAAAAATATTATGACCTGGTGCTCATGGATATCCGGATGAACCGGATGAGCGGCATCGAGGCTTTGAAACAGATCAAGCAGATCAGCCCCGGCATTCCTATTATCATCATGACCGCCTATGCATCTGTCGATACCGCAATTGATGCACTGAAATCAGGCGCCTATGACTACCTTACAAAACCGCTCGATATTGACGAGCTGAAAATTCTGGTTAATAAAGCGCTTACGCATTTCCAGTTGGAACAGGAAAATAAAGACCTTAAACACCGCCTGCATGAACGGTTTGATTTCTCAAAAATTATTGGGCGCAGCAAGCCCATGCTGGAACTGTTCGACACGCTTTCTCTAGTGGCGCCATCCGACGCAACAGTTTTGATTCGTGGTGAAAGTGGAACGGGAAAAGAGCTTGTGGCCAACGCCATTCATGAAAACAGCCTGCGCAAGGATCGCCCTTTTATCAAGGTCAACTGCGCGGCACTTCCTGAAACCCTTCTGGAAAGTGAACTGTTCGGACACGAAAAGGGGGCATTTACCGGGGCGGACAGTGCACGAAAAGGACGATTTGCACACGCTGACACCGGCACTATCTTTTTAGATGAAATCAGTGAAATGTCCGCAGCCACCCAGGCCAAGATCCTGCGCGTCCTGCAGGAACAGGAATTCGAACCGCTGGGGAGCACCCGCAGCATCCATGTCGACATCCGGGTTATCGCAGCCACCAACCGGGACATCGAAGCGGACGTGGAAAACGGAACGTTTCGAAAGGATCTCTATTACCGCTTGAACGTTGTCGGTGTCCGGCTCCCCCCGTTGCGGGAGCGTCGTGATGACATTCTTTCCCTGGCCGATTACTTTTTGCATAAATATACCGAAAAAAACCGCAAAACAATCAAAGGGTTCTCCCCGCGCACGGCTGATCTGCTCATCCGCTACCCGTGGCCCGGCAATGTGCGGGAACTTGAAAACACCGTGGAACGCGCTGTAATTCTGTCCCGCGAAGAAATGATAACACCCGCACTTCTTCCCGATGCAATTCAGGCCGTCGATGTTTCAGAAGAAGCAGAACCTCGATTTGAAGCCGCAGGCGGATCATTGAAAGACCTTGAAAAACAAATGATTTTGCAAACCCTTGAAGAAACAGGCGGCAACCGGACAAAAACGGCCGACATACTGGGTATCAGCAGAAGGTCCCTGCAACTGAAATTAAAAAAATTCGGTGTCAATCCATGATCGTCATATCGCAAACAGGTTCATGAAATTAAACCTCTCATTAAACCTCTATGGATCTGCGTGTTCCCTGTGGTATATTTATAAAACTATAAAAAACAGAGGCTTGTGATGAAAACAATCTCTCTTTTGCTCAACATAATTGTATTATTTGTTTTTATAGCCCTTTCAGGCTGCGGCAATGGATCGGAGTACGATACCGTCGATTTCAGCGGCACCGTCATGGAAACGCGGAAACAGGAAACAGCGGATCACGGCAAAAAAACGCTTAACGTCGCTGTCGGCGCCATGATCTCCCCAAGTCAGACATTGGTCAACTACCAGGAACTGGTTGAGTACATAGGGGAACAAACAGGTCATAACACACGGATCATTCAGCGTAAAACCTATGGCGAGATAAACGATCTCCTTGGACAGGGTAAAATCGACATCGCCTTTATCTGTACTGGCCCATACATCCACGGCAAAGCGGATTTCGGCTTTGAAGCCATTGCAACCCCCGTGATTCGGGGCGAAACATATTATCGTGCGTACCTGATCGTTCACAAGGACAGCCCGTTTCAATCACTTGAAGATCTTGAAGGTAGCATTTTTGCCTTCACCGATCCTGAATCCAATACCGGTGCGCTCGTCCCCACATCCTGGCTGAGAGAATCCGGCAGAACCCCGGATATATTTTTTGACCGGGTCCATTTTACATACAGCCACGATAATTCCATTCTTGCGGTTGCCACAAAACTGCTGGATGCGGCAAGCATTGACGGGCATATCTGGGAATATTACAATGCCCGCAATCCGGTACATACATCAGAAACCCGCGTGATTAAAAAATCCGGTCCTTTCGGCAGCCCGCCCCTGGTTGCCTCGGCGTTTATCGATGGCGACCTCAAAGAGCAAATCAAACAGGTCGTCACCCATATGCATGAAGATCCGGCAGGGAGAAAAATCCTGGGCGAACTGTTTATCGATCGATTCGAGGTTTCCCGGGAGCATTGGTACGAGAGCGTCGCCGAACTGAAAAATCGAACCAAAGATTTCGGAACTTCAAATGAACAGCATTAGAACAAGACTTCTTGCAACGATCACCCTGATCGTTATCATCAGCGGACTTGCGATATCCCAGTCCATTCTCCATCAGTACCGGATCACCCTTCAGGAAAATGCAACCGCGCAAGCTATAAATACATCGCAGAATCTGGCGTTGAACGCTACGGACAAAATCCTGCTCAACGACATAGTGGCGTTGCAAAGACTTTTAAACGACCGGTTCAACAATGACGATGCAGTCGCTTACCTGTTTATTATCCATCAGGGAGAAATTCTGGCACATACGTTTTCCGGAGGCGTCCCTGCCCAACTCGTCCAGGCAAACCATGCGGTTGATCCGATATCTTCAAATATCCGAAAAATCCAATCCGAAAACGGGGAACGATTTATAGATGTATCCCACCCGATATCGGAAGGCAGGGCCGGAATCCTGCGGCTCGGCTATTCAGAAGCACCATTTGTAAAACAGGTAAATCAATTGTGGGTGCAGGTAAGCATCATGACCGTCGCTTTTTCATTGATCGCCATCGTTATCGGTCTTCTCCTCGTCCGACAAATCACAAGGCCGCTTGTAACCCTCACCAATACGGTAAGCAACATCGATGAAGCACATCTTGAAACAGAGATTCAAACAGGCGATGATGAAGCCGGCAGACTGGGACGGGCTTTCAACGAAATGCTCGCCCGCCTGAAAAAATACATGACCCGACTTGAAGCGCAGACAAAAGAACTTGAAAACAAAAACCGTGAACTCGAACGTGCCCATCACCGAACCCGTTCCCTTTTTGAAATCACCCGCGGCATCGGCGCGCTTGCGGGATTAAATGAAATATGCATCTATTTAAGCGGACAGCTTCACAACATTACTTCCTGCCGCAACATTGTCATTATTCTTTACCCGCTTCAGAGCGCCACCCCGGTAATATTCGCCAACGGTTCGATCAGGCCTGTCAATGAAACGGAGTTGCAAAACATTGCCCAAATTATCCACATCGACGAAAATTCCGAAAAATTTTCGGGAAAAAACTACCGGTTTTACAATAATTCCGAGACCAAACCCTTCTTTGAAGAGTTCAAAAACGCCTCCCGAATTGCCGTATTTCCCTTTTCCCATGAAAACAGGCTGATTGGTGCCCTGTGCACGGGATGCGATGGCCGGTGTTCATGCCGGGAGGCTGATTTGCAAATCATCAAAATTGTCCTTGACCAAAGCAGCGGCGCAATCCAGCGGGCACTCGTACAGGAAAGCGAGCTGACCGACCTGAGGAAAAGGATCGATCACAGCGCCGGGTTCGCCGGCCTGATCGGGAGAGATCCGAAAATGCATGACATCTACAAACTGATCGAAGATGTTGCCCCTTCAGATGCAACCGTCCTGATAGGAGGCGAGAGTGGAACCGGGAAGGAGATGGTTGCACGGGCGATTCATGAAAAAAGTCCTCGAAAGGGAAAACCGTTTGTGGTCATCAATTGCGCTGCGTACCCGGCCACGCTCCTGGAGAGCGAACTCTTCGGACATGAAAAAGGGGCTTTTACAGGGGCACTGCGGCAGAAACCCGGCCGCTTTGAACGGGCCGACGGCGGCACCATATTCCTTGATGAAATCGGAGAGGTCCAGCCACAGGCCCAGGTGAAACTGCTTCGGGTACTACAAAATCGTAAAATCGAGCGAGTCGGCGGTGACGCCACCATCAGTGTCGACATCAGGATCCTTGCGGCCACCAACAAGGAATTGCTCCAGGCAGTCAAGGACGGTAATTTCCGTGAAGACCTGTTTTACCGACTGAATGTCATCCCCATCCACTTGCCCCCGCTACGCCGCAGAAAAAACGATATCCCCTCTCTGGCCCGTCATTTCCTTGGACGCTACAATGAGCTTCAGGGTAAATCGATTAAAGATTTCGACTCCGGGGCCATGCGAACACTGCTTGAACATTCGTGGCCCGGCAACGTGCGGGAACTTGAAAACACGATTGAGCATGCCGTGGTTCTGGCCAGGGGAGACAAGATCATGCTTACGGATTTCCCCTCCTTTTTCACAAGTGAAATTTCCGGTGACCAGCCGGACCCGACCGACAAGGATACCCTCGAAGCAAAAGAAAAGACGCATCTGGTCGAAATGCTGACCGAATGCAACTGGAACAAGAAGGAAACCGCCCGCAGACTCGGTATCAGCCGAAGCACGCTGTATACGAAGCTCAAGCGCTATCGGATAAAAACCCCTGCCTGAGAAACTCCTCTGCTCTCTCCGTATTAATAATTTCGTAACCGCTTCGCTCGACTGTCCGGAACTTACCCGTAACAACCCTTACATACCATTCGTGTCCTATTTCTATACACACTTAAGTAATTGTAAAATATACGCATTTATCAAATAAAAAAATTCATGTACAATCCCGGCACAAATATCACCCAAAAATAGAAAAACATCCAACTCATTAAACTTTTCCCAAAACCCCAGTGATCAATGACAAACAGCCCTCCCCCGGCGTTAAAACCCTTTGGCATCTTTATTGCTATTGTAAACACACACTATATAACCGCATGTTAACAGAATTAATAGCAAGGTTTCATAAGCAGCAAAGCCGAACTACCATAACGGAGGATCCAAAAAGATGGATCAACGCGTCATAATCCTGGGAACGGATGAGAACCAATGCAACCTGATATCGGGATTGCTGAAAGAAAACGGTTACAAGCCGCAGGTGCGAAACAACTTTACCATACTGGAAAAAAAGCTGCCGCGACATGAGTTTTCCGCCGTTATCCTGGATCTCGACTCGGTATCTACGGACAATCACATGTTTCGATGCTTCAAACGAAACAATCCCGATATTGTATTGCTCGCCGTTTCAGCCCGGTCATTTCACCCTGATCTGAAAGAATCAATGGAGAAACATATTTTCGCATGCATGCTAAAACCGGTTGACCCGGATGAGATCCTGTTTTTATTGAAAAGCGGATGCGACAAGGAAATTACGACTTAACTTCAGCAGCCTGTTTAAACCAAAAGGAGGTTTTAAAGTGAAAATCAAGCGCAGAGATTTTTTGAAAGTGAGCGGAATCGCAGGGGCGGCATTGACAATGCGGCTGCCTGCCTTGAATGCCCTTGCCTCAACAGGCGATCCTTCCAGCGGGGAGCAGCCAACCGCAATCAATTCTAAAGGAAAATGGATTCCCTCCACCTGCCAATCATGTACCGCCTGGTGCCCGATTGAAATTTTCGTCCAGGATGGCAGAGCGGTCAAGGTTCGGGGAAATCACTTGTGCAAAGCCAATAACGGCTATTGCTGCCCCAAGGGGCACATGGGCCTGCAGCTTGTATATGACCCGGACCGTATAAAGGTTCCCGTGAAAAGAACCAACCCGGAAAAAGGACGGGGGGTTGACCCCAAATTCGTCCCCATCACTTGGGATGAGGCAATGGATACCATTGCCGATAAACTTCTGGAACTTCGCAACAACAACGAAAGTCATAAATTCATGTTGATGCGCGGTCGGTATTCAACCACGACCAACGCGATTGCATACGGCAAGTTTCCCGAAATCTTCGGATCTCCCAACAACATATCCCACAGCGCCATCTGCGCCGAAGGCGAAAAATTCGGCCCTTACTATACAGAAGGGTTCTGGGGGTATCGTGACTACGATCTTGTCAATACAAAATACCTGTTGATCTGGGGTTGCGATCCCTTGAGCTCCAATCGTCAGGTTCCCAATGTGATTCATCGTTTCGGCCATCTGCTGAACAATGCCACCGTGGCCGTGGTTGACCCGAGATTTTCCACTTCGGCTGCCAAGGGTCACCACTGGCTTCCGGTCAAGCCCGGCGAAGACGGTGCGCTTGCCCTCGCCATGGCGCATGTGATCCTGAAAAAAGGGTTATGGAACAAGGAATTTGTCGGGGACTTCAAGGACGGGGTCAACAGATTTGCCGGAAATAAAAACCAGGGATGGTTCTCTTCTCGCAACGCTTTGTTAGACGAGGATCTTTTTGAGGAGAATCAAACAAACGGCTTGATTAAATGGTGGAACCTCGTACTCAAGGATACCACACCTGAATGGGCAGCTGAAAAAACGGGCATCCAGCAAGAACTGATCGAAAAAGTCGCCGAAGATATGGGGCACGCCGCACCCCGCGTTGCTGTCTGGCTTGGACCAGGCCCGGTAATGAGCCCCCGCGGCGCATACACGTCATCGGCGATTCATGCCTTGAACGGGCTGTTAGGGTCAATTGACAATAAAGGCGGGACGCTTCGGAACCCGTCTGTACCTTTAGGGAAAGTACCAGCGGCTGACAACTACCTTGATGATATTGCAATAAAAGGTCGAAAACACCTGAAAATCGATCAACGGGGAACGAAAAAGTTTCCAGCACTGAAAGATGGAAAATCCGGCGGTGGCGTAGTCACGAACAATGTACCAAATGCCGTCCTTACCGAAGATCCTTACGAGATAAAAGTCGCCATGGGCTACTGGAATAATTTCGTTTTTTCCGGGCATGATACGAAGCGGTGGGAGAAGGCTTTTATTAAAATACCATTTCACGTGTGCGTCACGACCCATCCATCTGAAATAGCGCAGTTTGCAGACATCGTTCTCCCGGCAACAACAGCCCCTTTTGAACAAATCAATATCATCAACAACAAGGCCAATACATATGCCCATGTATCCATACAGCAGTCAGTCATAAAGCGGATGTGGGATACAAAACCGTTTGAAACTGAAATCATGTGGATATTGTCTGAAAAGCTTAAAGACAAGGGTTTTCCCAATCTGTTCAATTATTTTTCCAAAGAATTCAAGGATCCTGAAACCGGAAAAAAACCAACCAATGCAACAGAGTTTGCCGAATTTTCAGCCAAAATTTTCAGCCAGCCGGTTTGGGCACCCGAAAAGCGACTGCCGGGAGACCAACTCACCGGGTGGGAAGATTTTAAGAAAAAAGGCATCTACAACTCAGAACCTTATACTTTTCGAAAACTATGGGGAAATTTCGGTACGGTTACCAAAAAATTCGAGTTTTACAGTGAAATCCTGAAAGACGCCCTTGCCGGGCACGCAAAAAAGCACAACACCAATATCGATGAAATCCTTGAAACCATCGAGTATACAGGCAAAGGTGAACTTGCTTTTCTCCCTCATTACGAACCTCCATTAAGAGTCGATGACCCAAGCCAGTATCCCTTTCTGTTCATTGATTACAAATCCCGGCTGAACGGTGAAGGACGAAGCCAGAACGCCTCCTGGTACTATGAATTCAAAAAAATCGACCTTGGGGACGAGAGATGGGAAGACGTCATCAAGATCAATCCGGAAGACGGTCGTAAAATCGGTATAAGAACCGGTGACACCGTCCGGGTCACTTCCATGGCCGGATCCATTACGGTTACTGCAAAACTGTGGGAAGGGGTCCGTCCAGGAACTGTCACCAAGGCCTTCGGGCAAGGGCACTGGGCGTATGGCCAACTTGCTGCGAAAGACTATAAAAATGCGATTCCCCGAGGTGGGAACAACAACGATATCATACCTGACGTTTACGAACCCATGAGCGGCAGTTCCGCGCGAAATGGTGGATTTTTCGGCGTCCGGATTGAAAAGGTCTAAGCGCTTTAAAAAGTCACAATCAGACGGCCTTGTAAGAAGTTCAAGATAAAAGCCTGTGCAATCCTGAAGGGAGCAGAACACTTAAGTGCATGTGTATGCCTACGAGGCATAAGCCGCAAATTCTGAGGGCTTGCGGAGACACAGATGTTGGACGACCCGCGACGTCGTCATAATTGATAATATCTTGCAGAATGCAAGTTACAGGAGGATGTCACCATGACACAATACAGCATGGTAATTGATTTACAGAAATGCGTAGGCTGCGGTGCCTGCGCCATCGCCTGCAAAGCGGAAAACAACACACAGGACCGGACCGAGGACCAGTCATTTAACTGGGCGGATTTTGTTTTCGTGGAAAAAGGCAAGTTTCCGGATATGCAATATTCTATTTATCCCGTTTTATGTAACCATTGCACCAACGCCCCTTGCGTGGTGGTCTGTCCGGTGCATCCAAAGGCCATGTATAAACAGGAAAACGGTATCACCATGCAAAACGAGGATCGATGCATCGGGTGCCAGTCATGCCAGGATGCATGTCCATACAGCGAGAGGGGTGTTGACAGAGCCTTCCACGGCTACAGCGTGATCAGTTATAATTTTACTGATCCTAATGCCTTTTACCGGGACACGACCGAGCTGCTCCCTAAAATAACAGCTTCCGGAAAAGAGATATCGAATGCAGCCGGTGCGACCCCTCCGCACAAGACAGAAATCAGACATTCGGATTACAACTCTGTCAGGGAATATGGTGTGATTGAAAAATGTGTTTTCTGTGATCACCGGTTAAAAGAGGGGAAAATTCCCACCTGCGTGGAAGCATGTCCCGCTAAGGCAAGAATATTCGGGGATCGTCACGACCCGGAAAGCGATATAAGCCACTTGCTTCTAACCCACAAGGCAAGAAGATTACGTAACAACCGGGCGGATTTCCTCGAACCCGAACAACGAGGGCACCTGCCCAATGTTTTTTATATCAATGACTATATGCTGCCTGAACGAATAAAAGAGGAAGATGGGAATTTCAGAAAAAAAAGGAGTTAATCAACAATGAGAAACATAGCGACTGAAGGCCGAGGCAGAAAGCATGAAAAAAATGCACCGGCCATGCAGATGGCACAAGCCGATTGTTGTCGATTGCTTGCCGCCTGCTTCTATCCACCTGACAAAAAGGTGCTTGTGGAGGAGCGCATCACGACAAAACTCAAAGCGCTTCTGAAAGTAACATGCCCCGGTGCAATGCACCTTGCACCGCCTGCACAGAAGTATACCCGCAGGGATGGCAACACGGCACTATCGGTCGCATATACCCGGTTATTTCTGGGTCCTCCGAGTATTATGGCCCCGCCGTACGCATCATTTTACCTGGATAAGAAGGGTCTGGTCATGGGACCGTCAACCATTGGGATCGCGGAACTCTACCGCACGGCAGGGCTCAGCATGGATAAGGACTTTGATGAAATGCCGGATCACATCGCTGTCATGCTTGAATTCTTGTATTACCTGCTTTTCCAGGAGTCCTTGGCTGAAGTTGAAGGGAATCACGAAGAAAAGATAAAACTTGTTCAAACAAAATCTTATTTTCTAAATAATTACATGTGTACCTGGATTCCCGCATTTTGCGGCAGAATTTACGAGGCCGACGTACACCTCTTTTATTGCAGCCTTGCACAGTGTCTTGAAATGTTTATGCAGTATACATTTAAAAACGATAAGACGATTGATTAAAAGGGCAGCGGCATTTAAAACCACGCCCCATTGCACTGTGTTTTGCACAAAAACCCCTGCTGCCGGTTCATCAACAGATGAACCGGCCAAGTATAACTGTCGCTACCCACCATAGTGGAAAAAATTATATTACCATAAAGAACTTAAGCTTGATCAGAAAAGTTTTAAATTCAAAAAACAACGATCAGGAGAGGCTAATTGTT
>SLIE01000401.1 GCA_007135795.1 Desulfobacterales bacterium | reverse complement strand
TTGTCTTCGGATAAATATCCGATTCTGGGTAGATTGATGGTCACGACACCGATAGAGCCGGTGAGTGGATTGGCACCAAAAAGACCTCCTCCCCGTTTCATCAATTCACGGTTATCAAGACGCAACCGGCAACACATCGATCGGGCATCTTCAGGAGACATATCGGAATTTACAAAATTAGAAAAATAGGGAATACCGTACTTACCGGTCATTTTCCAGATATAATCATGATTGGGATTTTCCCAGTCAAACGCCGCTGTGATATTGTAGGTGGGAATAGGGAAGGTAAACACCCGTCCCTTGGCATCCCCCTCCATCATAATTTCTGCAAACGCTCGGTTGAAAACGTTCATTTCTTCCTGAAAATCCTCATAGCAGACATCCTGGTCTACTCCGCCGATAATAACGGGGGCATCCTTGAAAATCGAGGGAACATTGAGATCCATGGTGATGTTGGTAAAAGGTGTCTGAAAACCAACGCGGGTTGGAATGTTGATATTGAAAACAAATTCCTGCAGGGCTTGCTTTACTTCCCGGTAAGACAACTTGTCATACCGGATAAATGGCGCAAGGAGCGTATCGAAATTCGATACTGCCTGCGCGCCGGCGGCTTCTCCCTGGAGGGTATAGAAAAAATTCACAACCTGACCCAACGCGGAGCGCAAGTGCTTGGGTGGAGCACTTTCAACTTTACCGGATACTCCCATAAAGCCATTTTTGAGAAGATCAACCAGGTCCCAGCCAACGCAATAGACTGAAAGAAGACTGAGATCGTGAATATGGAGATCGCCTTTTTTATGGGCATGCCGTACTTCAGGGGGATAAATACGATTCAACCAGTATTCTGCTGTAATATCGGAAGATATATAGTTATTGAGTCCCTGAAGTGAATAACTCATGTTGCTGTTTTCCCGGATTTTCCAGTCCAGCTTTTGGACATAGTTTTCGACGAGTTCAACGTGCGCGCGCGTGGCGATATTTCTGATCTGGGCATGCTGCTCACGATAGATGATATAAGCTTTTGCCGTTTTAAAATAAGGAGAGTCAATAAGGACTCTTTCCACGATGTCCTGGATTTCCTCGACGTCCGGAGGGACGGATAGCTGCATTTCGTGTGCCAGAGACATCACACGCAATGTCAGTTTTTTTGCCGTGTATTCATCAAATTCGTCAGTGGCTTTCCCTGCCGTGGCAATAGCAAAGGTGATCTTGGAAGAATCAAAATCGACAATCCGGCCATTTCGTTTTTTTATTTGTGTGAACATTCGGCGTCTCTCTCCTGATGCAGTATGAATGATTGGAAACCCACTTGAAGGCAAATATTGATGGCCGAGTCAGCCATTCCGCTTATCATATGGCTGGGATTCACATACACTGTAAATCACCGCGCTTTTAAATGGAATTTTTGTGTCTCAGCCGTCAAAGACAGATTATAGTATGCAAACGCATAACTTTCATCATAGCGTATAAAATCATTTTTCAGCCAGTTATCCAACACTGAAAAACAGTCATCTAATACGCAATTTAACAATATATGGAAAATTTGTCAAGAACAAATACAATATATTGGGATAATGACGAAAGGAAGTTATACTTAATGGATATCACTGAAATGACCATGGCCGGAGGAGGAGTCTGTGACCCATAGATAATCTGCGATGGAGAAATCAATCGGTTCCCCGGCAGCAACGGGAATGACTGTCCGATATTCAACTCCGGTGCGGGTGTACGCCCGCGAAGGGATGCCAAAATCATAGATGATATGCCCTTTCCCGGCAAAGACGACGATAACGCGCCCTTTCAAATAACGACTAATAGCCTCAGCCATCGCTTCATCCCACACCACCTGGGCTGCATAAAAATTTTCAAACTCATAGCGAGCTGTAATATGCTCGGCATGTTTTTCATATACGCCCCTGACATACTCCCGGTGATCGACATTCGAGAGATCGATATGATCGGGAACCTGCTCCTTCTGATAAGGAAGGAGGCTATCAATGCCGCCTGCGGCGATCTTGGACGGAATGTGAAATTCTATATTGAGCCCAACAAGAGGAATGCCATGCTCTCTGATATATACCAATTGCTCGCGATAAAGTGAAAAATCAAATCTCCAGTTTGCATACCAATGCGTTTGTTTCAGAAACTCGTCTTCTGAAAGCCGGCCTTCAACCCAGTGGGACAATACCTCCTGGTAGGGTTGAGCGAACATTTCCATACCGACGATAATATCGGGGCGCAATGAATTGAGGCCTTTCAGTATTTCCAACTGGATTTCATGATGTCTGATATTGGTATGACTCTCACCAACATAAACAACCCGGACGGCAGAAAGATTCTCCATCATCTCCTCGAAAGAGATCTTCTGCCCGGTCGCGGTATCAATTATTGTGCCGGTCGGAAAAGGCTTCACATTCCCCGGCACCCCAGCAACCGGTACACGATTCGCACATCCGGAGAAAAGTAACAGGAAAACCAACAAAGCAGACAAGGGTGCAACCAGGAAGTATAAGTCGTGCCCTTCCTTTTTAGATGTTAGATGACAATCCAAAAAACCTCCTTGCTTTTACCGGAAGTACAATTTACAAATATACATCCCCGTCAGCACCATACCGGGTACAAAGCCGTAACTATCGGAATCGTGCCGGTGGCGGATTAAACCAGATTATTTATA
>SLIE01000429.1 GCA_007135795.1 Desulfobacterales bacterium | reverse complement strand
TGATCAAGTTTATTGTATTTTGTCATATCGAAGACCTTCTATTAAAAGTTGATTTTGGATGGCAACGTAAAAACTCAAGCCGTCGTGAATCTTAAAAATGTTGCAGATCCGACCGCAGATTGAATAATGAGACGTGAACACAGCGCAGAATTTGGACTCTTTAAAGAGCTGTCGCAATTAACCTGATTCGTACTATTGAATGTTATATCAATTATCATTCAGAAACCGAAACAACCGTCCGGAAATCCGCTTTTCTTCGTTTATATACCCGATCCGCCAACGTGTCAATCAAGTCCCCTATGGCAGCCTGGCGTTTCATACAACCCGAATAACAATAACGCCACCAAAAGAAAAAACATCCAACCTTCGGCCAACAATAAGTAACCAAATTAATTTTCATACTCCGGATGCCCATTATCGCCTTTGACGATCAATCTCAACGGGTTTACTTTAAAAACACTTGACGGTTTGCAAATGATGCATTAATCGTGTCACTGTCTCGGATAGGTGCAAAATGCAAGTAAGATAACTTCCCTGGAAGTTCAATATCTTCGCCTGCGCGCAATCGCCCAGATTTTAAGCACACTTGAACATCCTGAAACGATATATATTTTGGAAATCTCAATCTTGAACTTTATTTGAAGCCGTATGGTTTGGACTTTTTACAAAGCCGTCTGGCCGCGACTTTTTTCGAACGCATCAATGTTAATTAAAAAAATATGAAAGAAAGCGTATTCAATGGAAAGCGATAACGAACAACAGTTTGAACATAAACTCAGCTTGAGAAACCTTAACAGGGATGATTATGATGACATTCAGGAAATCATGGATCTGGTTTATCCCGGTATGGGTGCATGGTCGCCAACAGAATTTTCATCACTGATCGACCGATTTCGAGAAGGCCAGATCTGCATCGAGGATAACGGTAAGGTCATTGCCGCCGCACTGACGATCATGGTTAACATGGAAGTGTACGAATCAAAGCATACTTACGAAGATGTTATCGGGAAAGGGAGTCTGAAGAAGCATGATCCAAAAGGGGATGCATTATACGGTATCGACGTATTCGTCCACCCGGACTACCGGGGACTTCGACTCGGACGCCGCCTCTATGATGCCAGAAAAGAACTCTGTGAGGAACTGAACCTTCGGGGAATTATATTTGGCGGGCGCATCCCGGGATACGCGGATCACCACAAAGAAATCACCCCCCAGGAATATATCGAAAAAGTCAAGAACAGCGAAATATACGACCCCGTGCTTACTTTCCAGTTGGCCAATGATTTCCATATCAAAAAAGTTCTGAAGGATTACAATCCGGAAGACACTCAATCACGATCCTATGGGATCCTGATGGAATGGAACAACATCTTCTACGAAAAGCAGAAGAAGCTTTTCGGCGGTCGTAAATCCTACCCCCGAATCAGCGTGGTTCAGTGGCAAATGCGCCCTTTTTCGTCATTCGATGATTTCGTTCACCAGGTAGAATTTTTTGTCGATGCGGTCTCCGGGTACAGTTGTGATCTTGTTTTGTTTCCGGAGCTTTGGAATGCGCCGCTCATGGCCCACTTCAACCAGGAAAACCCGGCGGAAGCCATGCGTCTGTTAGCGGATTACACCGAACCGATCAGGGAAGCGGTACTCCAAATGGCACTGTCATACAATATCAACATCGTCGCCGGCAGTATGCCTGAATACCGGGATGACCACTTATACAACGTTTCTTATATCTGCAGGCGGGACGGCACATGGGACAGCCAGTACAAACTGCATATTACCCCTGACGAATCCCAATACTGGGGCCTTCAGGGCGGGGATGAACTGAAGATTTTCGATACCGATATCGGCCGGGTGGGTATTTTAATATGCTTTGACGTGGAATTTCCAGAGCTTGCCAGATATCTCATGGACAAGGAAATGGATATCCTGCTGGTGCCGTACTGGACGGATACCAAAAATGCCTATCTCCGGGTACGGCGATGCGCCCAGGCAAGGGCGATTGAAAACGAATGCTATGTCGCCATGTCCGGTAGCGTGGGGAACCTTCCCAAAGTTGAAAACATGGACATACAGTATTCCCAGTCAGCTATTTTCACCCCGTCGGATTTTGCATTCCCGCATGATGCCATCGCTGCGGAAGCCACCCCCAATACGGAAATGACACTCATGGTCGACCTGGATCTTGACTTGCTCAAAGAACTGCGGGAACAGGGAAGTGTACGAAATTTCCAGAGCAGACGCCTCGATCTTTATAATATTGTCTGGACGGATAAACCCTGATTGGACGCTATCGTATTATAAGGACAAGATATACTACAGGGATAGTAGCGGGCTTTGCCCGGATTAAAAGGCCTGCCAGGCAAGAGCTTGGCGCTCCCAGGGGGAAAGCTGTCCGGTTGAAAATCGATATGGTTGATTGGTTTTAAGGGAGATGCTTGAGACAGTTTCAAAGAACCGATCGGCTTAACACTTGCGCCCCAGCCCACACTTGGGAACGCCAGGCTCCCGCCTGGCTAACGACCCGGGCGACAGCCCGGTGGGGATTGGTTTTAGAGTCTAAGTTTTTTAAAATAACTTGTCGTGCCTGAATAACAGACATTATTAAAACGGGCGCTTGTTTTCCAGCTCCGCCAGGCGGGCGTCAAAGCCTGCCTGGATTTCACTTTGCTGCATGCC
>SLIE01000045.1 GCA_007135795.1 Desulfobacterales bacterium | reverse complement strand
TGGCCAATTTGTCTGAAATATTAACTAAAGCAGCTGAGCGCCTCAACGTTTCAGTACCGGACACCACTGCCTGGATTTGACAGTACGCAATAACTTTGCTGGAACCGGGAACCATGCATGTTTGGACCCAAACCTGGATGATGCGGCATTTACAGAAGGGCGGGTGACCTTTTCCTGGGTGGGCCACTGGGAATATGAACGGTATCATACGGCATGGGGTGAGGACCTCGCCATTCTGCCGCTTCCCGATTTCGGTGAGGGGAGCAGAACCGGCCAGGGATCCTGGAACTGGGGAATTACCCGGTATTGTGAAAATCCGGAACGAGCGGCGCAATTTTTGATCTTCTTGCTCCCTTGAACGGTTTATGTTTAATTCAGCGCTGATAAACGGGCTGATTGTGGGATTGGGGTTGCTGGTCAATGCACCTGCCGGATACGCGCTATCCAGATTGCGATGGCGGGGCCGGCATGTTGCGCTGGGTTTCGTGCTGGCACTGATGGTTATTCCGTTTGAAGCCATAGCCTTGCCGCTGTTTTACCAGGTGACGGTAATGGGATGGCGGGACGATTACCTGGTACAGGCATTTCCGTTCGTGGCCTATCCACTTTCCATCTACTTGTTTTACAGCTTTTTTCTCTCCATGCCAAAAGCGTTGGAGGAAGCCGCATATATCGATGGCGCAGGGGTGTTCCGGACTTTTGTGACGATTGTCGTACCCAATGCCAAACCCGCTTTTGCCAGCGTTGCCATTGTTTCCCTTCTTTTGTTCTGGGGGATGTACTTGTGGCCGCTTTTGGTGACAGCCGGCCCGTCCGTACGTCCCCTGCCGTTGGGAATTGCGGCTTTCTACACCCTTCCGCCCCTTCAGTGGGGCGATATTCTGGCATTCGGGGTGATGATGGTGACGCCGGTACTGGCGGTGTTTCTGATCTTCCAACGGTGGTTTGTGCAGGGCGTGGCATCAACCGGCATAAAGTAGTTTCTTCTTATGGTTGTGATGCCGTGTGATGTTGTGTCTACCGGCGACGATTCCTCAGGTGGGTGTGAGCGATCTGAAGCCCGATAACTCAATCGGATTACTAACGCGCCTGAATTAAAAACCCGCTGAAAGCCTGGAATAAACCGATGAAACAACGGAATTGCTTGGCCATGAAATGCTTGTGTATGGAAATTTGTCTTCAAATGCTGAAAGTGGCGAATCTCAGATAATCGCGCGTGTTGATCCGTCTATGCGCGTTAAGGCGGGTGAGACGATACGCCTGGGAATCGATACGGGTCGGGCATATTTTTTTCACCCTGAAACCCGGATTCGCCTGTAAGTATTGAAAATGCAGTAAACTCGGGGGGTGATGTGTCATCCGAGTAACTTCATCTTACATTTATCTCCAAAGAATGATGAGCCATAACCTAAATTAAATTGCGTTTCAGGAGGTAAACCATGATTGGTGCAATCGCGGGAGACGTTATCGGATCCGTGTATGAACACCATCCGATCAAGACAAAAGATTTTCCCCTGTTCCATTCTCAAAGTCGATTTACCGATGATTCCGTTCTGACCGTTGCGGTGGCAAAGGCTATTCTGGAAGACGGGGATTACCGGAAATGGATTCTGGAAATGGGGCGTCGTTATCCGGATGCGGGATACGGAGGGACATTTATTCGTTGGCTGAATTCTAATGACCCGGAACCATACAATAGTTGGGGGAACGGGTCTGCCATGCGGGTCAGTCCGGTTGGTTTCGCTTTTGACACGATTGAAACAGTACTTGCGGAAGCAGCGCGCACAGCAATGATTTCCCACAATCACCCGGAAGGCGTGAAAGGGGCGCAAGCCACCGCATTGGGGATCTTTTTGGCAAGGACGGTGCAGGATAAGGAGATCATCAGGAAAGAAGTGAGCGATCGATTCGGTTACAATCTCAATCGAACCGTGGAAGAGATCAGGCCCTCCTACCATTTTGATGTTTCATGCCAGGGAACAGTACCGGAGGCCATAATCGCCTTTCTGGACTCCGACTCCTATGAAGATACCGTAAGAAATGCCGTCTCATTGGGAGGGGACAGCGACACACTCGCCTGCATTGCAGGGGGGATGGCCGAAGCATATTATGGATCCGGGTCGATTGCACCGGATTTACTCGACAAGGTAAAAGCCGCACTGTCGGTTGAACTGTGGCAAATTACGGCGCAGTTTTGTCTGAAATACGCCAGTGATCGTTAATTTCTGCCGCTTTAGAGCGATTGCCGGCATCAAGAGGTCGAGGATAATGGATGATAGTCAATAATTATCCAAAGAAACCGATCTATTTGACAGGCTTGTACTTTCCTAAGAATGCAAAGTGTTTAAGCGTACGTGTATGTCTACAAGGCGCAAGCCGCAAATTCTAAGCGCTTGGTGTAGGAATTTTTCATTCGCTCTGAATACTATATGTATCTCTCCACGAGCCGCTTTCATACCCAGGTGCTTCATTTTTCCCATGCAACAAGCAATGCCGCCGCAGATTTCTCTGAGGCTTTTTGCTCGGGCTACCTGACAAAAAAGCATGGCCACAAAATACTTATATGAATTGAATGGTTAGCATAGCGCTCAAGCTCATGACGATATACGGGCTCATGGAATTTTTTACGATGGATCATAGCAATCAGTTGACTGAACATGCTCGCATGTTCTACCATTAGTC
>SLIE01000503.1 GCA_007135795.1 Desulfobacterales bacterium | reverse complement strand
TTCGTAGCTGTGGGTTTGCTTGTAAACGGAAGACGGGGAGAAGCTCTCATACACGGTGGGGTAATCCCGGTTTTTCTCGGCGTCCAGGAAGTTTCGGGCCGCTTGAAGAACCGCTTTTTCCTCTGTGTTTTCAGATGTTTCAGAAATTATTATAGAGAAAGACGGACAGGGAAAGACCAGAACAAGGATCAGCACCGTTGCTGCCACGATGACGGAAACGGACAGAGCGGGGCTTTTTTTGCGCATTTGGCGGGGCTATTCGATCATATATTATACCTTCTTTACATAATGTTTTCCAAACAGTCCACTGGGGCGCACACACAGAACCAGAACGATGACCACGAAAGCCGTAATCGGTTTCCATGCCGGCCAGGCATAGCCGAAAAAGTTTTCGATCAACCCCATGATCCCGCCGCCGATAAGAACGCCGGGTATGCTCATGAGGCCGCCCAGTACCGCGGCCGCAAAAGCCCGAAGAAAAGGCTCCATCATGAATTGAGGGTCGAGAATGGTTTTGGCGGACATGAGCATCGCCGCAATGACGCCGATAACGGAACTGAAGGCCCAGGCAAAAGCGAAGACGCGTTCGGTCTTTATGCCCATGATTTTGGCGGCATGCTTGTTCTGCTGCGTTGCCCGCATCGCCATTCCCAGTTTCGTATATTTGAAGAAGAAGTATAGGAAGGCCATGATTACGGCGGAAATCGCAAATACCGCGAGGGCCCACTGGCTGACGACAAAGCCCGGGGCGATCTGGTAAGTTACCTGGTATGAAAAGGGAATTGAAAAGGCCTGCTGTTCCGCCCCCCATTTCCAGCTGGCCAGTCCCGCCAGAAGAAGCTGCGCGCCGATTGTTATAACGATCATTCCCAGAAGGGTTGGGTTCTTTGCTGGCCGCAGAAAGAAAAACTCCACAAACATTCCGAGCAGGGCTGCAAATAGAAGCGACATGAAAAAGGCAACCCAGAAGGGATAGCCGTAAACCGCCAATACATGAAACGCCACAAAGGTTGAAAACATGGCCATGTCGCCGGCTGCAAAATTGACCACTTCAGATGTCTTGTATATAATAACGACCGCCAGTCCGAACAGACCGTAACAGGCGCCCATCGCCAATCCCTCTATCAACAAATGTCCGAACGGCATATGTCCCCCTAATGTTCAACGTTCTATACGTTGTGGTCATGAAAGCAAAATTTGCTGATGATTATCCGTGTTGGTATTTGGCCATTTTTCGTACTTGATTTAACCCTTATTAATTTTGATAGCTTCGTATAAAGTCAGAAAAATATCTAAAAATGGCTAAGTTAGAAGGGCCAGGTCTTCCAGTACTTCTTGATCCGTATCCAGGCGCCGAACATCCCCAGGGGCTCGAATATAATGATACCGATCATGACAAGACCCAGGGCGATCATGTTGAAATTGTCCATGCTGCCCATGGTCGAGAACCAGTTTCGTGAAACATACACAAGAACGTCTCCGACCACGGGAACCTCGTCAACATTTTTGAAAAGATCGTACATGAGATAGGTAATGAGCGCGGCGCCCGATATGGAGCCCATTACCGAACCGAGTCCGCCCACGACGACCATGACCAGAAAAATGACCGAAAGAATCAGGTTGAAGGTGAAAGGATCGAAAAAGCCCAGGACGAATGCAAAGAGCCCGCCTGCGATGCCGGCATAAAAAGCACTCACGGCAAAGGCCAGGGTTTTGTACATGGTCAGGTTGATGCCGATCACTTCGGCAGCGATATCACTGTCCCGGATTGCCACAAATGCGCGTCCGGCACGAGTTTTTAAAATATTGATGGCAAAGAGAACCATGAGGATCGTGATAATCAGGATAAGGTAATACAGGCTGATCTCTGAAAAAAGAATCCAGCTGAGCCCTATTTGGGGAATTCCGATATCGAGCATGGGGGCGGCAAGGCCCTGGCGGCCGCCAAAGATCTGCGTGTGGCCGATGATATGCATAATGGCAAGCCCGAAGGCGAGCGTGGCGATGGCAAGATATGGACCTTCCAGTCGCAGCGCCGGCAACCCGAGCAGAAAACCGAAAAAAGCCGCGATAAAGGCGGCTGCGATCAGGGCGGCAAAAAAAGGAAAATTCAGCAAGGTCATCAATAGTACCGTCCCGTAAGCGCCGATGGCAAAGAATCCGGCATGCCCCAGGGCAATCTGTCCGGTGGAACCGACCAGGATATTGAGACCAACAGCCACGATAACATGGACCAGGATAATGCTGAACAGGTAAACAGCGTAGTTTGAAATAAAGAGAGGTGCGGCAAAAAGACCTGCCAGAAGAACGATGGTCCAGAAAAGTACCGTTCCACTGCTGAAAAGTTCGATATCCTCGTAATACTCGCGCTTCATATCCATCGGCAACACCTCACAGAAATTTCGAACTGTATTGTTTATATTTTCGCGGAAAAATACTTCCGTGGCTCACAAAGTAGAATAATTGATGGAGGAATCAAGATGCCATTTTGTCACTTGTCTATTGTAAATACTTGAATATATGTATAAATTTTTGACTTCAAAGTCAATCGATATTTGTTGAAGCGCATTGCACAACAAGAGTAGTTCGTTTACGAACAGAGTTTCTCTATTTAAACAGTTTTAAATTTGCTGTCAAGAGTTATAATAGTTAAACGCGGGGAATTAATGCAGACGTTAATTTGC
>SLIE01000497.1 GCA_007135795.1 Desulfobacterales bacterium | reverse complement strand
GGGATGGGTCCGAATTGTGTGGAAAGGCGGTTGTTTGTGTGCAGGTGTTGAAGGTACTCGCCCAGATCCATCATGTGATTGGCAACGGTTAAACGCAACAGCGGATCGATCTCTGAAAAATAGCCGTCATCCTTTAAAATTTTGGCGTAGATTGATTTTTTCAGGCTTTTGAACGCCGGGGCACCTGCGCCTGTGCCGGGAATCCGGATTTCATCGACGCCGGCATTGAGATGTTTTTGGTATGCATCGGCGAAAACCGCCCGTTCCTGTAAAAGTACTTTCATGTAAAAGCCGCAGGTCGGGCAGGAACAGACAAGATCGTATCCCTGGTGTAAAAGTTTTTGAAGAACATCGATGTTGAAGCGGGTTCTTACGATGGTTGTGCGGTCGTCCCCTTCGACCAGGGTGGGCATGCCGCAGCATTGCTGGGGCGGTACAAAAACGGTGACCCGGTTGTATTGAAGGACGGCCGTAGCTGATTTTGCCACTTCCGGAAAAAGGTAGCCGGCGGTGCAGCCGGCGAAATACGCAACTTTGGGAAATCTGTCGTGCTTTTCCCCCAGGCCGTTTTTTTCGGCCCAGTCAAAAAAACTCTCCCGGGAAAGCCGGGGGAGTTCACGCCGGGGATCTATGCTGGCGACTCGTTTGATCATGCGGGCAAGCGGGCCGAATCGCATGATATGGTTTAGGATGGCGGCAAACCGACCCCCTTTTCGGGAAAATTCCTGTACATCCGCCAGCAGGCGAACAGAAAAAGGCATGCCGTATTTGCGTACGCGTGCGGTTTTGGCGCGAATAATCTCCCCGCGAATATCCGGGCACGGGCACAGCCCGCAAAGGGTACACAATTGCTCGAGCTGCGCCAGGTCGGATTCGCGGGGCTTCAGGCCATCGATTTTTTCCCTGTCATGCAGCCGGTAGAGCTCCGGAAAAAGCAGGCAGCTTTGGTCCATGAGAAACCGGCATGTGTCGCAGTCCGCACACGCGTCGATCACGCCGTAAATAATGTCATTCGGATCATCTGCTTTGATGGGTTCCTGTCTGTGTCGGGCTCGGTTCATGTTGCTCCCTTGCGGTTTGGCCATTGCAATGAATTAAAATTGCCATATTTGACAGGATGGGGGAAGCAATTAATTTGCTATTGTAATTGTAATCGATCGACATAATGTTCACCAGGACTTCCGGGGATGCGGGGATAAAACCGAAACAGGAGGAATCCTTATGAGGTACGGATCTGGTTTAAAGTTTGCTTCAGGTGGGGTTTTCATTATTGTTTGGCTTTTCATCACGGCCGGGCAGGCTTTTGCCCAGTGGGGGCGATACGGGGACCACCCGATGGGTCCCGGGATGATGGGGGGCATGGGGTGGCTCGGTATGATTTTCATGATCGTTTTCTGGGTGCTGGTGATCATCGGTTTGATTTTGCTCATTAAGTGGCTTTGGATACAGACCCGATCCGGATCATCCGACACGTCAAAGCCGTCGTCATCCGGTCTTGATATTTTAAAGGAACGCTATGCCCGGGGAGAAATTGACAAGAAGGAGTTTGAAGAAAAAAAGAACGATCTGCTTTCATGACGCTCCCTGTCTTTTTACAGTACAGTCTCCTTATTGGATGGCATAAGGGGGAATGACGATGAAGCTTTACCTGTCCACATCGATACAATCCGAATCCACCCGTGACGGCGGGGTGCGTCTGGCGCTGGACATTGCCACCGGTTATATTATCCGCAGAAAAGCCTTCGGCCAGTTCATCAATACATATTAGGGCCCGTATCTTTCCTTTTTGCCTGGCTTGACGAGAGCGTATTTGGGGACCCTCCGGCACCGATGGAGCAGTGTTTCGTTATTGTTCCGCTTCCTCTTCAAACCGGGGGATGATGGCTTCAAAAAAGGCATTGCGGATCAGGTTCCCCACGATCTCCCAGGTACTGACGTCGGGATCGTCCAACTCTCCGGTAATATAGGCCCTGGTGGCGACCTCGTCCCGGGGGATGTTTTCGAGAAGGCCGCTCAGCGCGTCGACCACGCCTTCGTAGAACTGCTGGGCAAAATCTTTATCCTCGTCGGGGTCCAGTACCGTCATATCCTTTAAGAATGGTTCGACATACCCGTCGACCCGCTGATCCTCGACACGGATTTCCATAACCAGTGAAAACTGTCCTTCGGTGACGTCGAAACCGCCGTATGCCATCAGCAGGTCATTCATTGCGGGCATGTGAGTCTCTTCAATCGTTAGATCCAGATAAAATTCCGGATCGGTCTCTTCCGGCCGTAAAGCGGCGCTTGCCGAAGTCCTGCCGCTACCCATAAACATGCCCGAGAGCTCGGCCGTGGTCGTCCCCAGGCGGATATCGTTTGAAAGTTGGTTTATCCGCAGGTCAAAGGGGTCCAGAAACAAGCGGTACTGGGGGTCGGTTTCCGTGTTGACAATGCCGACGATGCCGGTCACACGCAGGTTTTCGATCCGGTAGAGAAATTCCTCTTCTCCGGGGGGGCCGGCGGTCACGGCTTCCATTACTGCTTCTGTGGTGTCGTTCTCATCCGCTTCCGGATCGGGCCCCTGGTACCGATAATCAAGGTGTATGTCACTGATTTCAACCGAATCGAATTCGTAGCGCCTGACTTGCGGCGAGTGTTCGATGTGACCGGACGCGGCAAATTCCCCGTTCCGGATAAAAATATTGT